>CANAXK010000038.1 GCA_947365485.1 uncultured bacterium | reverse complement strand
GTCGTCCATCAGGGTTTCGTAGGCTTTACCCAGTTCTTTGAATTTTGCTTCGGCTTCCGGTGCCTTATTAACATCGGGGTGCCACTTGCGCGCCATTTTTCTGAACGCGCTTTTTATCTCGTCTTTGCTGGCGTTGCGTTCAACGCCAAGTATTTCATAATAATCACTCATCGCTATTCTATTTCCTTGCTAAGTTTATTCTGCTGTGGCAACGTTTACAAGAGCAGGTCTCAAGACCTTGTCCTGCAATTTATATCCCTTTTGTAGTTCTGCAATAATAGTGTTTTCCGGTTTTTCAGAAGTTGGTGTTTGCATAACCGCTTCATGGAAATTAGGGTCAAATTCTTCGCCCTCTGCCTTAATAGTTTCCAGACCTGCTTTTGCAAGCACGTCAGTGAAGTTTTTGTATGCAAGATTGTAGCACTCTTTAACTTTTTCGCAGTCTTCAACTGTTTCAATCGCTTTCATCCCGCGGTCAAAGTTATCAAGGACCTCAATAAGTTTTTTCAGGGTGTTTTCAGCACCGTATTTAAGAAGCGCTTCTCTTTCCTGTTCCTGGCGTTTTCTGTAGTTATCAAAATCAGCCGCGAGTCTTATGTACTGGTTATTAAGCTGGTTGTATTTTTCCTCAAGCGGATTTACAGCAGCTTCTTCTAGTTTTTCTTCTGCCTCGGCTTCGGTGTTTTCAGCCGCGAGTTTTTCTTCGTCTGATTTGACTTCTTGTTCTATATTTTCGTTAACGATTTCTTCGTTGTCCCCTTTGAATGGATTTTTCATGATTATCTCCCTTACTAATATTATATAAAATAATTATAAGGTATCAAATCCCACAAACAAGCAATATTTATTTTTTCTTAATATTTAGATATTTGGAATATAATTAGGGTATGCAAATCTATTCCGACAAACTTTTTTCAAATCCAATAAAAACCATCGTGGCAAAAGGTAAAGAGAATATGCGCTCTGCTCTTGATGAACTCGAGGAGGCTTCAAAAAAATACTATGCGCTCGGATACATTACTTACGACTTTGATTATTTATACTTTGAGATTTTTGAATCATACGAAAAATACATTCCTTCTAAAAACACAAAGCAGTTAGGTATAATTTCAAACCCGCTTGTTTCAAAAGATGAGTACATAAAAGCTGTTAACAAAATAAAAGAGTACATAAAAGACGGGATTACGTACGAGGTAAACTACACTTACCCTTACGAAATCCAGACGAATCTTGACGATTTTGAGTTGTACGAGGCGCTTTTGAGCCGCCAGGCAACCCCATATAACACATTTTTCAAAAACAAAGACATAACCCTGCTTTCGTTTTCTCCGGAGCTATTTTTCAGGCTAAAAGGCAGAAAAATACTTACCAAGCCAATGAAAGGCACAGCGCCGAGAGGGCTTGACGAGGCGGAAGACAAAAGGTTGCGGGATTTTTTATACAATGATACAAAAAACCGCGCTGAAAACATAATGATTGTGGATTTGCTTAGAAACGACCTTGGCAGAATCTCAAAGCCCTCAACTGTTAAGGTTGACAAGCTTTTTGATATAGAAGAGCACCCGACGCTTTTTCAGATGACATCAGAAATTTCCGGAGAGTTGGAAGAAAACATCACGCTTTACGACATTTTTGAATCGATTTTTCCTTGCGGTTCTATAACCGGCGCGCCAAAAATTTCAACAATGCGGGTAATAAAAGAGCTGGAACCATTCAAGCGCAACATTTATTGCGGAGCAATCGGGTTTCTTTCACCTGATGAGGCGGTGTTTAGCGTGCCGATTAGGATTCTTCAAGGCGGAGACCACAGATTTGTTTACAATGTCGGAGGGGCGATTGTCTGGGATTCAACAGCAGAGAATGAGTGGGTAGAGACTGTGACAAAGATGAAGTTTTTGCAGACGGATTTCAGTCTTATTGAAACAGCAGTGGATGATTGGGAATCTCATGTTGCGCGGATGAAAAAGTCTGCAAAAGAATTAGGGTTTGTGTGGAATAAAGACATTGAAAAGATTGAGGTTGAAGGAAGGACAAGGGTTGTGTTGGATAAGGGCGGGAGTTTTAGAGTGGAGAGAAATTCCAGCTCCGAATGCGTCCGATTTATTCGAATAAACGGTAAAGTTAACTCCAAAAACCCGTTTCTGTACCACAAAACAACTATCCGGCATGCAGCGCCCGAGGATGTTTTTGATGAAATCAGGGTCAATGAGCGGGGCGAGATTACAGAAGGCACTTTTACAAACATCGCAATCCAAAAGGGGGGCAAGCTCTACACTCCACCGGTTGAATGCGGGCTTCTGAACGGAACATTCAGAGACAGGCTTGTAAGAGAAGCCAAGCTGATTGAGAAAGTACTTTATCCGCAAGATTTGAAAACAGCTGACAAAATCTTTTGTTTCAATTCTGTCCGCAAGATGGTCGAGGTGGAATTATGCTCATAATCGATAATTACGACTCTTTCACATACAACATCGTCCAGTACATAAGGATTCTGGGCGTAGAGCCGATTGTTATAAAAAATGATGGAATGATGCTTGAGAATGTAAAAAAGCTCGATTTCTCACGCATAATTCTCTCTCCCGGCTGGGGTAATCCTGATAATTCAGGTATTACAATGGATGTAATTGATTATTACAAGGATAAAATGCCGATTCTTGGAGTTTGTCTTGGCATGCAATGCATTGCAAAATACTTTGGAGCAGAAATTGTAAAGGCGCCGGAACCTTATCATGGGAAAAACTCAAGGGTGTTTTTTGAAGAAGGGTTTGAGTTGTTTAAAGGTATGGAGCAAGGTTTTAGTGCGACGAGGTATCATTCGCTGGTTGTGAAAAGCAATTCAGAAAAGCTGCTTATCACAGCGCATACAGAAGACAAAATCCCCATGGCGCTCAAAGTCAAAGGCAGACCTGTTTACGGCGTGCAATTCCATCCGGAAGCAATACTTACGGAAAACGGAATACAAATCTTCAAGAACTTCCTTACTTTGTAGTGATTGTGCACACAGAGCTGTCTTGCAGATATTTGTTCCAAACCTTCACAACAGGGTTGTTCTCAACCGCCGAAAGTTTGGATGTATCCACTTCTTCCTTAGAATACTTTTGCACAAGCTCGTAAGCCTGCATTACAGAGGCAAGTTCTGAAATCTGTGACTTAGTGAGTTTGCAGGTTATGCAGGAGTTTATCTCTGAAAACTTTACAGTCTCCTGATAAACGCACCTGTCGCCTTCCCAGCCCAGGATTCTCTTTTGAGAGGTAACATTCATCCCCTCGGTTGTGAAATTCCCGCTTTCTGAATACGAAGAAGAGCAGGTCTTAAGCGCATTTACAAACTTTGACGAAATAGCCTCTTCGGCAATAACAATCGAAGTCCCGATTAGAAGCGCAAGTCCGAATACAAAATACTTATTCATAATAATCCTACTTGTTCAAAGCTGCCTTAAGTCTTGCAAGAGAGCGGGCAAGCGCTGCTTGAGCTCTGTCTGCATCAACTTTTGCACTCGCATCAGCAAGTCTTGTTTCTGCCCTGTTTTTAGCTGCGTTAGCTCTTGTAACATCAATGTCGCATCCGTCTTCGCAGACATCTGTAAGTATTGTAGCTTCGTTATCCTTGAACTGGAATATGCCGCCCATTGTCGCAAAGAACTTGTACTCTTCGCCAATTCTGGCTTTTGTCACCCCGATTTCGAGCGCGGTTGTGAGCGGAATGTGGTCTTTCAAGATACCAATCTGCCCGCCCTTTGTTTGAAGCACAAGTTCATCAACTTCGCCGTCAAATACGATTCTTTCATGTGTAATTATTTTTAGTTTCATGTGTCAACCTATTGCAGCGTTTTAGCTTTTTCCACTGCTTCTTCAATTGTACCAACCATGTAGAACGCCTGTTCCGGCAAATCATCGTGCTTACCTTCGATAATTTCTTTAAAGCCTCTGATTGTGTCTTCAAGCTTAACGTATTTTCCTGAAATACCGGAGAACTGTTCTGCAACAAAGAACGGCTGAGAAAGGAATCTCTGAATTTTTCTCGCTCTGTTAACTGTTTCTTTGTCCTCATCAGAAAGCTCATCCATACCAAGAATCGCGATGATATCCTGAAGTTCTTTATATTTTTGAAGAATTTCAAGCACTTTTCTTGTAACTTCGTAGTGCTCTTCACCAATAATATTCGGGTCAAGAACTCTTGAATTTGAAGCAAGCGGGTCAACCGCCGGATAAATACCGAGTGACGCAATCTGTCTTGAAAGTACTGTTGAAGCATCAAGGTGAGAGAATGTTGTTGCAGGAGCCGGGTCTGTCAAGTCATCTGCTGGCACGTAAATCGCCTGTACAGAAGTAATAGAGCCGTCCTTAGTTGACGTAATACGTTCCTGCAATTCACCCATTTCAGTACCAAGAGTCGGCTGGTAACCAACCGCAGAAGGCATACGTCCAAGAAGTGCAGAAACTTCTGAACCAGCCTGAGTGAATCTGAAAATGTTATCAATGAACAAAAGTACGTCCTGTTTAGAAAAATCACGGAAGTATTCTGCAGCAGTAAGCGCAGAAAGTCCGACTCTCATTCTTGCTCCAGGCGGTTCGTTCATCTGGCCGTAAATCAGTGCAACTTTGTCAATAACGCCTGATTCCTTCATTTCATTCCACAAGTCGTTACCTTCACGAGTTCTTTCTCCAACACCGCCAAAAACAGAAACGCCGGAGTGTTCTGATGCGATATTGTGGATTAACTCCATAATCAATACTGTTTTACCAACGCCCGCACCTCCGAAGAGCCCGATTTTACCGCCCTTCTGGTAAGGTTGGATAAGGTCAATTGCCTTAATACCTGTTTCCAGAATTTCAATATCTGTATTCTGGTCAACAAGTTTTGGAGACTCTCTGTGGATAGGAAGGTAATCGTTTGTCTCGATTGGCCCCATCTGGTCAACAGGCTCGCCGATTACATTAAGAATTCTGCCGAGGATTGGTTTACCAACAGGAATTTTTATGGCTTCTCCTGTGTTAACAACCTTCATTCCTCTTTTAAGTCCGTCTGTAGAAGACATTGCAACTGTTCTGACTCTATTTGAGCCAAGCATTTGTTGAACTTCTGCCACTGTGACAGAGCCATCTTCTCCGTAAATCTTAAGTGCATTGTAGATTTCAGGCAAATCGCCTTGAGCAAACTCAACGTCAATAACCGGACCGATAATCTGTGTGATTAACCCCTCGTTTTTATTTAATGTCTCCATAACATCTCCTCATCTCTCTTCTTATGGACTAATTATATAATACAAATTTAGAAATGACAATAATATTGATGGATGATGCTTTTTTTTTAGAAAAAACATAGCGCCCCCCAATCGGCTTATATCATTTTTGAAAATATGTTGTATAATTAAAGAATAATTAATCGGTGAATGTATGAAAATATTACTATTCTTTTCTAACATCTTTGTACGTGTATTTACTTGTATAATACCAGTCAAACCTTTGCGCAGAAAAATCCGCAACAATTATATTTTCACCCAAATCTGTCCAAAAGGCGCAAAATTTTATATTGTTAAAAATGGTAAAAAAACAAGAAGCAATTTTGTGAAATTCGGACTCTCGATTCAGGTTTACGGAAGCAACAACGAAATTATAATAGACGAATCTGCCTCTTTTGCAAAATCAGAGCTGGTTATTAGAGGGAACAACAGCGTTTTTTCTGTCGGAAAAGACTCTTCCGTAAACAACGCCAAATTCCGTCTGTACGGAGATGACAAAAAAATGTCAATCGGAGAAGACTGCATGTTTTCCTACGATGTAGAAATCTGGAGCGGAGACGGTCATGCAATTTTTTGCGGGGAAGACGAATTGCCATACAATATGGAAAAAGACCTGATAATCGGGAACCATGTGTGGCTCGGCGCGTTTTCCAGAATAATCAAAGGCGCAAATATTCCTGACAATTCTATTGTCGGAATGGCCTCAATTGTTAACAAGAATTTCAGCGAGAACAATGTTATCCTCTCCGGCATACCGGCAAGCGTTGTAAAAACAAATATCAGGTGGGAAAAGGCTGCCCCGCATGAATTTAGAATATCAGAATCGCTCCATAAGGAGAAAGCCTTGGATTGTTCTTCTCATTAGGATTGTTTTTTAAAAAGTTTTTAAGAATCTTTCTTGCGCTTACGTAATCATGTTTTTTTACATAAATATTTGCGTAATTTATCGCATAATCCATATTACGCGGATATGATTCTGTAAGCCCTTTATATTCTTCTACAGCATGTTCGGTTTTCTCTTCCTTTAAATAGATTTCTGCAAGCAAGTAATGCAGCTCTTCGGAATCCTTTATCTCAAACGCTTTTGAAACATAGTCACGCGCCATCTCCATGTGGTTGATGTAAAAATATGAAACCGCAAGATTGTAATAAACGATATACCTTATATCATCAGAATCCGCCAGGCTCAACGCTTTCTCAAGATTCCTGATAGCCTCAGGATAGCGTTTTTCTGTAACATAACTCTCTGCAAGATCAATGTACCCGTTTGGAAGCGTTGGTGCCTGACGGATGTAGTTCTTCGCTTCGCGCGCCTTTGAAAAGTTGACTTCCTCGTCATCACCGAGAATCAAATACGGAACATACTCACTTTTCAACTCATCAGAGTTTGTTATGTCCGGCTTTATTTTGTACAAAAGTTCCAAAGTGCTAACATCAGCCTCTGTAATCTCTTCACGGGAGTCGTTTATAAGCGTGTTGTTGTCTTTGGAAAGATACATAATATTCTTTTTATCGTAGCTGTGTCCCATAAACCCGAGAGCATGGAAAATTTCATGCAGCGCGGTGTTGTAAATCTGGTTCTGGGTGAAATACTCTCCGGAAGGGTCCTGCAAATAGAATTTTATCTGCATGTTCTTAAGTTTTGCCCCCATAACATTTGGAACAGTGTAAGCCACAACGTATTTTTTACCGTACTCCAAATCCTCAGCCTTGTTGGACTGGAAATCAATCAAAATATTGGCATCAATGCTGTTAATTTTGGAGAACAAAACCTTGTGAGCGCTCGCTTTTTCCCATTCTGTGAATGCGTTATCAATCTCCTGAATAAATTGCGCCGGCACGCCTTGAGTGTTTCTGTATGTATAAGTAATCGGAAGCTTACCCCATCTTAGAATTTTCTGGTTGAAAGGCGCCTGTTTGATGTAATTGAGTTTGTATTTTCTGTGAATCTCCTGTTTTAAATCATACAGAAAATACTTTGCTCTCAAAGAAGCCTCGTCTTGAATTTTGTCTTCTGCAATATTTGCAAGTTTTTGCTGGCTTTCAACAGTCAGAGGAGAGGTTATAATGGAATTAACATAAGCTTCGCGCTGTTTGGCGTTCTTATTTCCGAGCGCAAAAGATTTTTCGTAATATTCCTGTGCTTTTTGAATCTGATTTTTCTTGTAATAGTTGTCTGCAATATGCGCGTATATTGAATCGGCGTTGTTTTTGAAGTACAACGAGCCAATCAAAGCGCAGCAGAGCAGGCTGTAAAAAAAGATTCTAAGCTTCATCAGAAGCTCCGTCTTGAGGAGCGTCTTTTACTCCTTTGTCTATATTAAGTGTTTTAACGAGCGCCCTTATATCGCCTTTGAGTTTGAAATACTCTGCAAATTTAGGGGTTGTTTTTATATTAAATGAGCGTCCGTTTTTATCCTTGTGACGTGAAATAAGTCCTTTTTCAAGAAGCTCCTGAACATGTTCATACGCGTTTGAGCCGCGCAAGTCTTTTAGCAAGGACTGTCTGATAGGCTCTTTCAGCGCAATAACTGTAAGTGTCTTCAATACAGGCGGTTTCAGCTCTACAGGGCAGAGTTTTTCCACAATATCGAGGTGTTCCTGTTTAACCTGCAAGATATACCCGTTTTCGTCGTCAATTTCGAGTGCGCCGTCGCGCGAAGCGTAGTCCATGATTAATTCAAGGAGCGCTTCTTCAACAACTTCAGGCTCTTCTTCAAGGATTTCTGCAATATCTTTTATTTGAAGCACCTTTGCTGTAACAAACAAAACAGCTTCAATTCTGGACTTCAACTGTTCCATCAAGCACTTTCTCCTTCACTATCAAGGTCTTGCATCGTCCCCTCGCCCTGCGGGAGAGTCTGGGTCGGTCTTCTTACAACATACAAATCTGAATAGAACTCGTCCTGTTCCAAATCATAATCGCTGTCCACAGTTAAAAACAGGAGCGAAATATACGCGCTAATCTTGTCCATACCAAGGAGCGTGAGTTCGTTGAGTTCAATCTTATCCTGTCTGCTCAGGATTTCTGAAAGATTCGCTCTCAATCTTTGCACCCCGTTTTCAATGTATTCGTCATGGGCAAGATTTACAATATCCTCGGGAGACAGCCTCGCGTAGTTTTGAACCCTGCGTTTTGCGCGCTCATGTGCGTTCTTCAAAGACTGTTTTTTATCAAGCATTTCATAAAATTCCAATTGGCGAATCAAGTCTCTCAAAGTCACAACGCGGTTATGGTTAAGTCTTACGCTTGTTCTTCTCTGCAAAACTTCGTCAATCGAAATTACGTTATTAGTCGGAATGTATTCTTCCTCATAATCCAATGGCATTTCATCATCGTAGTTGAAATCTTCTTCGTGCTGCGGTTCAAAATCAAGCACATCAAGTCCTTCGAGCACGTTTGATTTGAGCTTCAAAAGTATAGCAGCAAAGAGCAGTGTTCTTCCCGTTAGTCTAAGGTTTTGCGCTTTTGATTGAAAAAGGTGCATCAGGTATTTGTCTGTAACCTCAACAATATCAACGTTCCACGGGTCGATTTTTCCCTGTTTTGCCATGCTTACAAGAATCTCTATCCCGTCAACTTCTGCTTCACGCGCGATTTCGTTTTGTATATTCAAACTATCGATATTATTTACTGCCATAATTGTATTTTAATTTATATCCCTGCTATTTTTATCCTCTGTTTTTATGAAACCGAATGCGCTCACATATTGCGCCGCAGCATCACAATTTCTCCATCCCGTAATCTTTTTCTGATTTAACTATTATAGCAGAATGTTATGAAAAACAAAAGAATTTAACAATTAGAACATTTACTCAACCGTAACTGATTTTGCAAGATTTCTTGGCTGGTCAACATCCTTTCCTAAAAACTCTGCAATGTAGTAAGCCAGAAGCTGCAACGGCACAACAGCAAGAGCCGGAGACAGAATCTCGGAAATTTCCGGAACCCTGATTATACAGTCAAAAAGCTCATTAAGCTTTGTATCAGCAGAATCCGTAAGCGCTATCATCCTTGCGTTACGAGCTTTTGCTTCCTCAGAATTTGAAAGTATCTTGTCATAAACCTTGCCAGACATCAAAATAGAAAGCACCGGCATGGACTCATCCAGCATCGCAATAGGCCCGTGTTTGAGCTCACCAGCTGTATATCCGGTCGCATTGATGTAGCTGATTTCTTTGAGTTTAAGCGCGCCTTCCAACGCAGTCGGGAAGTTGATTCCACGCGCAATAAAGATAAAATCTTTTGAGCTTGAGAACGCTTTTGCGCATTTCTGGATATCTTCCTTGTGTGCAAGAACCTTTTCAATCTTTTGAGGCAGAACAATGAGTTCATGTTTCAACTCTGACAACTCATCCTTGCCCATAGAACCTTTGACTTCTGCCATATAAATCGCAATCAGGTAGAACGAAATCAGCTGTGCCATATAAGATTTTGTTGCAGCAACAGAGACTTCAATACCTGCGTTAACCGGCACAAGGCTGTCAGCTTCACGCGCCATTGTTGAATCAGGACGGTTTGTCACAATTAGAATATGCGAGCCCCTATTCTTTGCCTGTCTTACAGCAGTAATCGTGTCTGCTGTTTCACCGGATTGTGAAACGCCAATAACGAGCGTATTTTTATCTGTAATCGTTTTTCTGTAGATGTATTCGCTTGAAGGCTCTACATCAACAGAGATTCCGCAAAAATCTTCGATTATGTACTTGCCTACCATTGCAGCATGAAGCGATGTTCCACATGCCACGATTTGTATGCGGTTCAAGTCTTTGAGCTTTTCTCTGTCAAGAGTTACTTCCTTGAGCGTAATCGGCTCGTCAATTGCTCTTAGTTTTCCTGAAAGCACATTTCTCACAACATCCGGCTGTTCGTGAATTTCTTTGAGCATAAAGTGTTTGTAGCCCATCTTACTCAATGCAACCGGTTCCCACGGAAGTGTTTCGACTTTGTTAGAAACAGGGTTGTTTTCAATATCAATAACCTTTATTGAATCAGGTGTAAGAGTTACAATCTGGTTGTCATCAATATACATTGCTTTTTTTGTATACTGAATTAACGCCGGAACATCAGATGCCACATAGTTTTCGCTTTCACCAAGCCCCACAACGAGCGGAGCGTTTCTTCTTGTTGCAACAATAGTATTTTTAATGTCCTGATGGATAACACAGAGTGCATAAGCGCCTTCAATCTCTTTTGTTGCAAGCCTTACTGCTTCTGTGATGTCTTTTGTTTCAGCAAACTTTGTTGCAACAAGGTGCGCAACTGTTTCTGTATCAGTTTGTGAGCGGAATGTGCAGCCCTTTGCTTCAAGTTTTTCTCTTAGTTCTTTAAAGTTTTCAATAATGCCGTTATGCACAACTGCAACTTTTCCGCAGTTGCAAGAGTGCGGGTGCGCGTTTGCGATTGTTGGAGCACCATGGGTTGCCCAGCGTATATGTCCGATACCGAT
>CANAXK010000037.1 GCA_947365485.1 uncultured bacterium | reverse complement strand
GTGTATGGGTGAAAAGGTTTATGATTTGGAAATCATGCTTGGCTACCAGCACAGAGGTGTTGAAGAGCTCTTACTTAAGAATAACAGATACAATAACCGTCTTGCAGAATCCGTTTGCGGAGATTCTGTAATCGCTTACAATCTGGCTTACTCTCAAGCAATGGAAGCGCTTTCTGATTCAGCAGTATCTTCAAAAGCGCAAATCATAAGACGCGTGGCTCTTGAGATGGAAAGAATCGCAATCCACATCGGTGATATGGGTGCTGTATCAGGAGATATTGCTTACCTGATGGGCGCTTCTATTTTCGGGATAACAAGAACCCTTGTTATCAACACTCTGCTTGAAATCTCAGGAAGCCGTTTCGGAAGAGGTTTAATCAACGTAGGCGGGGTTAACTTTGACATTGATGAAAAAATGTCAGACAAAATTATCGAAATGCTTGAAGGGGTTGCCAAGACAGTTGACAGAACAACAAAAGTTATGCTCAAAAAGCCAACCTGCATCTCAAGAATGGAAAGAACCGGGGTTGTAAGTCAGGAAACAGCAAAATCACTTGGCGCAGTTGGTATGGCAGCGCGCTCATCAGGCGTTGACATTGATACAAGGTTCGATTTCAACGACAAGTGGTACACTTCGCTTGATGTTGTGAAGCCTTTCAAGGCAACCGGCGACGTGCATTCAAGATTCAAGCTTAGATACAAGGAAATCAAGCAATCCATACAGATTGTGAAAAAGCTTCTTGCAAAACTAAAAGAATACAAAGCAGAGCCGATTAAGGTTACACCAAACCAGAACCTTTCAGCAAACTCTTTTGTTGTATCAATGACAGAAGGCTGGAGAGGTGAAGTTGTGCACATTGCAATAACAGGTGCAGACGGCGAGCTTTTAAGATACAAGATGAAAGACCCGTCTTTCAACAACTGGTACATGCTTGCAATGGCAGTAAGAAACAACGGCGTTTCAGACTTCCCGCTTTGTAACAAGAGCTTTAATCTGTCATACTGTGGAAACGATTTATAGAGGTAAATTAAAATGCTAGACACAATAAAACTAAAATATTTTCAGGGAAAACAATATATACCGGATATTCAGAATGCAAAAATGCGCGAGCAGTTCAGAGGCTTGCCTGTTTTAAAGAATTGCAGCGGATGTTCAGTAGACGAATCAGTATGCCCGACAGGTGCTTTGAAATCAAATCCTTTGTCAATTGATTTGGGTAAGTGCACGCTTTGCGGGGCTTGCGAATGCGAAGCAATCAAGTTCAGCAATTATTACAAACTGTCATCAACTGACAGAAACCATTTGATTGTTACAGAAAACATGACTCCGGAAGAGTTTGAAAAAGCTGCAATCAAATCACGAGAAGAAATAAGAAAAGTCTTTTCGCATTCTCTGAAATTGAGACAGGTTTCTGCTGCAGGCTGTAACGGCTGCGAGATGGAGCTTAACGCTTGCTCAAACTGCAACTTTGATATGGGAAGATTCGGGATTGATTTTGTTGCCTCTCCGCGCCACGCAGACGGTTTGGTAATCACGGGCCCGATTTCAGAAAACATGGCATACGCGCTTGAAGACTGCTACAAACACACACCTGAGCCTAAGATTGTAATCTTAGCCGGAGCTTGCGCGATTTCAGGCGGGGTTTTCCAGGGCTCATCAAAGCTCAACAGGGAGTTTTTGGAAAAATACCCGATAGATTTGTACATACCGGGTTGTCCGGTTCACCCGCTCACGTTTATAAACGGGGTGCTGGATTTTATAACCATGAAATAGGAAACGGGCTATCAAGCCCGTTTTTTAGTTTATATTACAATTTTGAAATTAATATTATATCATAACTGTGATGGACAAAAGAGCGTTTAAATATGATAAAGTATTAACAAGAAAATTCGGACAAAAAATTGCTTTTTTGCGAAAGAATGCAAATGTGACACAAGACGAATTAGCTTTTCGTGTTAACATATCACCCAGCTATTTAAGCGCAATTGAGCGCGGGGTTACTGATACAACAATATCTACAGCAAAAAGACTCTCAAAAGCTTTGAAAATATCTTTGCAAGAACTGTTTAATCTGTAAGATTTTACCTACCAGCTTTACTGTTTTCTATCGTTGTACTATAATAAAACTATAGAAGAAAAAGGGTTATAGGATAGGTATGAAAGAACAAAAAATTGCAGTAATCGGAATGGGAATGTGGGGCAAGAATATTGTCCGTAATTTTTACAACCTGAACGTTTTGGAAATGGTTTGCGACCTTGATGAAGAATCTCTCAAGTCTGTTCAGGCACAGTTTCCGGGCGTAAAAGTTACAAAAGATTTCCACGACATTATAAACAACGAATCAATTACCGGCGTTGCGGTCGTAACACCGAGCCACACCCACTTTAAGATGGTTAAAGCTATGCTTGAAGCCGGCAAAAATGTTTATGTAGAAAAACCGATTTCCACAGTTGCAGAAGAAGCAAGAGTGCTTACAGAGCTTGCTGACGAAAAAGGGCTTGTATTGATGGTAGACCACCTGCTTCTTTACCACCCTGCTGTAAACAGGCTGAAAATGCTCGTAGAAGAAGGGGTTCTTGGTGAGCTTGTTTACACACAAAGCGACAGGCTGAATGTAAACTACCACAAGAATGACAGAAGTGTTATGTGGGATTTGGCACCACACGATGTGTCAATGATTGCTTACGTTACCGGCAAAAGCCCTGTTAAGGTTATTTCTGCAATCGGTTGTTCTTCTGAAAAGAACGATATTATGGACATAACCCACATCGGAGTTGAGTTTGAAGGCGGAATGATTGCTCATATTTCTGACAGCTGGATTACTCCGCAAAAGCACGTTACGCTTCTTGTTCGCGGCACAAAGGCTACAGCGATTTTTGACGATACTGCACCAAGTGACAAGTTGAAGGTTTACGACAACTTTATACCTGCAAACACACAGAACTTTGCACTTGATTATTTAGAAATCGAGCCGTTGAAGCTTGCATGCCAGCACTTTGTAAACTGCTGCGCATCAGGTCAGAAAGCCCGTTCAGACGGTGCTAACGGTTACGCGGTAGTAAGTGTTCTTGAAGAAGCTGAAAGAGTTATGCTGGGTGCAAAGGTTGAAGACCTGAACAAGAAAGACTTTGCGCTTTCAAGAATGAAAGTTTAGGGCACGCGCCCATCCAGCCAGTAGTCTGTTCCAGAGGCACACGGAGTAGTCACAAATCCAGCTGGTAGTATTATGAAATGTGTGCCGACAATATGGTGAAAAAAATGGCAAATTTTATTTCAATATTCAGAATTTTCGTAATGTTCGTTGCAGTGTATTTGATTTACACCTGCCAGGGCAACACAGCAGCTTATATTTGGGCGCTCGCGCTTACAATAATAGCATTTGCGCTTGACGGGCTTGACGGATATGTTGCAAGAAAATTACACGAGGAATCAAAGTTCGGCGCGCTTCTTGATATCATGGGCGACAGAATCGTTGAGAACACTTACTGGATATTGTTTGCCGTTATGGGATGGCTGAACATCCTTTTCCCTCTTATTGCTATCACACGCGGGTTTATCACCGACACAATCCGAAGCGCCGCTATGGAGCAGGGGCTTACTCCGTTTGGAATGCAGGTTAATCCGGTTTGCAAATTCATAACAGGTTCAAAATTCATGAGAATTTCTTACGCTGTTGCAAAAGTGCTCGCGTTTATCCTGATTATTGCAGCAAAAATGCCGGTTTGCCCTCATAGAGAAATCATCTGGGCGATTGGATTCTGGGCTGCGGTGTTCGCGATTGTATTCTGCGTGGTTAGAGGACTTCCGGTAGTTATTGAAGCTAAGTATCTATTTAGAGATAAGTAGCCCCCCATCCAGCCAGTAGGCTGTCTCAGAGGCACACGGAGTAGTCTCAATCTAGCTGGTAGTAATACAAAATGTGTGCCGACAATATGGTAAAAAAGATGACAAAGCTTAATATTGTATTATACGAACCCGAAATCCCTCAAAACACCGGCAATATTGCAAGGCTTTGTGCCTGCACAGGCGCTTCCCTCTACCTTGTCGGGAAACTGGGTTTTGCGCTCACAGACAAGTACACAAAGCGAGCAGGAATGGATTACTGGGAAAGCGTTGATTTGCACAAGATTAACTCAATGGATGAGTTGTATAAAATGTTTCCTGATAGTACATTCTATTATCTGACCACAAAATCAAAGAAAAAATACACAGATATAAGGTTCAAAGAAAACGACTTCATCGTCTTCGGGCCTGAATCAAGGGGGCTTCCGCAGGAATACGTCACACAGGAAACCGCAATCACGATACCAATGATTGAAGGTCAAAGGAGTCTTAATCTTGCGAACTCTGTTGCAATAACAGCCTACGAAGCAATAAGACAATTTGGCGGAGTGTAATGTCTGATTATAAAATGCCAGCTAGAAAACAAAACTCAAACAAGGGTACTTTCGGCAAAGTGCTCAACTTTGCCGGCTCAAAAAACTACATTGGAGCAGCGTACTTATCCACAATAAGCCCGCTCAAAGTTGGGGCTGGTTTTGTGGCACTGGCGTCTGACAAAGAGATTATCCGCTCTGTATCAGCCCTGCTTCCGGAAGCGGTTTATCTTTCGCACAAAGAAGGCATAAGCCAGATAAAAGATTTTTCCGTTGTTCTGATTGGCTGCGGGCTTGGAGGCAACCCAAAATTGTTCAAAGAAGTTATAAAAAGAGCCGTCATGCCGACTGTAATTGACGCGGACGGATTGAATATTCTGGCAAAGCTTTCAACAACCTTGACACCTCACCCTAACCTCGCCCCTTCGGGGTCTCTCCTCAAGGAGAGGGAACATTCTCTCATCATCACCCCCCACCCGCTTGAAGCAGCAAGGCTTCTGGGGTGTGAGTTAAAAGATGTTCTTTCAGATTTAGAGGGTTCTGCAAGAAAATTAACAGAAAAATACAATTGTGTGACGGTCTTAAAAACCCACAGAACAATTATTTGCGACAGAGATAATTTCTTCATCAACCAGTACGGAAACTCTGCGCTTGCAAAAGCCGGCTCCGGAGATGTATTAGCGGGAATTATTGCGGGACTATTAGCCCAGAATGTTTCTCCTTTTGAAGCTGCAAAGCTCGGAGTCTACCTGCATTCTCGCACAGGTGAAATCGCTTCAGAGGAGTTAAGTGAATACTCGGTAATGGCGTCTGACTTGCCTCAATATTTGCACAGGGCAATAAAAGAAATATTATAGATACTTTTGAATGCTTTCGATTATGGCAGCCGAGCTTTTACCGTAAATAGAGGCGATTTCTCTTCCAAGGAGCATATTGTGCCACATTTTTAGCGACTCTAATTTATCATTATTCACGCCCAGAACGCCATTTAAGACATAATATTCAGAAGTAGGAAGGAATTCTTTGAAAACCGGATCTGCAACATTTGTACTTCCTGCCGGACCTGAAATATAGACATCATCGTCCATAATAAAAGAATCAGCTTTCTTGTTCTTGATAGTAAGCATTGTGACCTGAGGGAACTCTACAAGCTGTCCGATTCTAAGTGAATAATTGTCGTTAGCAAACTGTTTTATTTCTTCCAGTTTGTTATTAACCAGTTCAGAAACCAGCTTTGCCCACCTAATTTTTTCTTCCTGCGGTTTAAAAAATTGTGAGCTGCGCTGAGCGAGTTCAAGCCGCTCCAGAAGATTCTTTATCTGTTGCTCGTTTTCGATTCTTGCCTTACATGCCGGTGTATATCGTGTGTAGTTGTTACTTATTTTCATCTCTTAGTCCTCGAACCTGATTCTTCCGGTCTGGTTTATCACAACCGGTCTGTTCAGGTGTTTTATATATTCGCATGCTAAATAATCTTTATTGAACGGGAAGTTTTCGCACTCATCCTTAGGTGCCAAAACATCAATGTCAGCGCCCTCAAACATCATGAAAGAATCCTGTACAACTTTGTACTTCCGCTCCTCGCTCGGGTTCTCTATATCAATCGGGTGTTCTACCCCGTTTTTGTCCACAAAATTCATTGCAACAAGCTTGCCTTTAGAAGGGCTCACCGTATAATTCAAGCCTGAAACAGCCAGCAAGCCCGGTTTGTTGCCCTGTGTTCTATAGGTTGCTTCAATCGCGTGTTTAAACATATCAACAAGTTTCTCTTCTGAAACATCGGCCACAGAGATTCTGTCTTCGAAAGGTGCAATGTCTTTGATGTCTCTGGAATCGATTATGCCTTCCGTAAAGAAGCTTCTTGTTCCGCTGTTGTTCCAGATTCCGATATCAGCGTTCATCTCATAGCGCATTGCATCGCACATGAAGTTTGCATGCGCGTTTTCTTCAATCAGGCTTGAAGGAGGCGGTACAACCTGTTTTACATATCCAACAACTTCAGGTTTGCCTAGAATCTGGTCGAACACGTACTGATTAATCATGTTTTTGTGGAACAAGTCAGTGCGTCCGAGGTTGTTTTGGGCTTTTGTAATAACGCCGTCGTTGTCAAAGGTCAGGTTCAATTCGCCAAAGTATTTTCCGTTCTTTCCTGCCTCTGTTATTATTACGGGCTCTCCCGTTTTTGAATACAGAAGGTTCTCTCCCTCTTTGATATCTTTGATTAGTTCATGCGTATGCCCGCCGATAATTACGTCAATCCCGTCGGTATTCAGCGCAACGATTCTGTCAGCAATATTGCCCAGGTGTGATAGAAGGAATATTTTATTTATGCCCTGTGTTTTCAAATCTTCAATCTCTTGTTGAATAAGTTCTATTGTATCACCTAAATCCTCTACCGAACAGTCTGCATGATAGGCCGGATGGGTTATTCTTAAAGCAAAATCAACCGGTGCTGCTCCGATGAGTCCGATTTTTTCACCTTTAACTTCCACAATCTTGGATTTTTTGATATGTTTATCAAGTTCGGCTCTTCCCCATGTATTAATATCATCAGCATCCTGGGTTTCAAGTGATTCTTTTTTGAAGTTTACGGCAAGCACATCGCCGTCGAATCTGCTAAGCGTATCAATATAGTCTTTCTGAGTCGTATCCATTTCGTGGTTCCCGAGTGCTGTTGCCTGAATGCCTGCAATATTCATGAACTTGATTACAGAATTATTTACAGCCTTATTCTTTTCATCCCCGATACCGTTATCGCCAGCAGAGACTTTCAAATCACCTTTAATACCGGATAGAATTCTCATCATGTTATTGGTTTGGCCATGGATATCGTTTACATATCCCACTGACATTTCAAAAGAATCTTGTTTCGGGGATTTTTCAAGCTCAACTCTTTTTGAATTTTCCGATTTTTTGAAAGAAAATTTGTGTTGGTTTATTAAGGGTATTGATAGTTGATGTATATTCATGTCTTCCTGCTTTTTGTATAACAAAACGTCTGAAAAATAAATTTGCTAGCAAAAACTAGTCATCGTATTCGAAATTTATGCGTCCGGTCTGGTTGATAATTACCGGCTCATTGAGTTCTTTGATGTATTCACAGGTCAAAACATCCTTGTCACAAGAAAACTTCTTGATGTAGTCTTCTTCCGGAGCAAGAATATCAAAATCCGCACCAGCTGACATTAAGAACTCGTCTGTAACGACCTTGTACATCTTATCTTCTCTAGGGTTGTCCACATCAATCCTATGTACCTTACCCTGTTTGTCCACAAAATTCATTGTTACAAGTTTGCCTTCATCAGGGTTAACTGTATAATTCAATCCAGAAACAGCTATCAAGCCCGGTTTGTGCCCTGGTGTTTCGTAAGTTGTTTCGATTGCGTGTTTAAACAAATCTACTATTTTCTTTTCAGATACTCCTGCTACCGCCACATAGTCAAGGAACGGAGAAATATCTTTCACATCGCTTGAATCAATCAGGCCTTCATGGAAGAAGTTTCTTACTCCGCTGTGGTGCCAGAGCGCAATATCAGAATCTGTTTTAGCGCGCATAACATCGCACACAAAGTTAGCATGCGGGTTTTCCTCGGTCAGAGTCTTTGGCGGCGGAGGTGCCTGTTTTATGTACCCGACCTTATCCGGTGTACCCAGAATATTGTCGAACAAATACTGGTGAACCATGTTTCTGTGATAAAGTCTTGTTTCTGCAAGATTGTTTTGAGCTTTTGTTATAACCCCGTCCTTGTCGAACGTGAGTTTAAGTTCGCCAAAATAATTACCATCACGGCCGGCTTCTGTCAGGATAACAGGCTCACCTGATTCAGAGTAGAATAGATTTTCGCCTTCTTTGATATCTTTGATTAACTCATGCGAATGCCCGCCAATAATTACGTCGATTCCCTCTGTTTCCTGAGCTACAAACTTATCGCGTTTGTGCCCCAGGTGGGATAGCAAGAAAATCTTGTTAACGCCCTGTTTTTTGAGTTCGTCGACTTCGTCCTGAATAAGTTCCACAGTAGTATCAAGATCGTCTATGTAGCTGTCGGTATAATAATTAGGGTGGGTTAATCTTTCGAACATGTCCATCGGAGAAGCGCCGATTAATCCGATTTTTTCGCCCTTGACCTCTACAATCACAGATTTTTTGAGGTGTTTATCGAGCTCTGCTCTGCCGAGTTTTTCGATATCTTCCGGAGTTTGGAGCTCAAGCGGGTCTTTTCTGTAGTTTACAGCAAGTACGTCGCCGTTAAAGCGTTTGATTGAATCAATACAATCCTTCTGGGTTGTATCGAGTTCGTGATTTCCGAGTGCAGAAGCCTTGATATCAGCCAGGTTCAGAAATTTAGTTGTTGCTTTGTGGATATTATCGTTCTTTTCATCCCCGATATCATTATCGCCTGCTGAGAGTCTCAGATCGCCTCTTATGCCGGATAAAATTCTTATCATATTATTGGTTTGTCCGTGGGTATCATTAACGTAGCCGACAGAGAGTTCGAAAGAATCCTTGTCTGGAGATTTTTCCAATTGCTGGTTGTTTGGATTTGATTGACGGACTGTGCTGCTCTTAAACGCAACTTTTGGAATATTAAAATTTGTTGATATTTTAAAGTTCATATTTAACCTTCTATATCAATATCAAACCCTGTAAAAAAAATAATTTGCCATAATGTTTACAAAATTTTACATTGATAAGCATGTGAGAGCTTTTCTCAGCACTTCTTCTGAGTTAGAGCTATCCTGAATTGTTGGTAGAATTTTGGAAATCGCATCCTCGATTTCTTTTTCCTCGTATCCGAGAGACAGAAGCACAGCCTGCGTGTCATCAATCGCCGGATTTTGAGGAATTGAAGTTTTAGAAGAGCGCGGTAGTTCTGTTTTCATCAGCTTATCCTTGAGTTCAAGAATAATTTTCTGCGCAAGTTTTGGTCCCACACCCTTTGCGCGTGTGAGTTCTTTAAAATTCCCGTCAATAACAAGAGAAATTACATCACACGCATCAAACTCATTAAGCAGTGCGATTGCCATCTTTGCTCCGACACCTGACACAGACAAAAGGATTTGGAAAATATCTCTCGTTTCTTTGTTCAGAAATCCATAAAGTGACATCGCATCTTCTCTGTGGGTCAGAAGTACATAGAATTTACGATTCTCGGTCTCGTTTACAGTTGTGTTAGCAAAATCTCTTTCCGGCACTTCGAGCAAATACCCGACTCCTGCGGCTTCCATGGTAACAAAAGTACCTTTAGAAGTTTTTCTTTTATCTGTAATCAAGCCTTTAAAATAATCGTACATATCCCAGCTCCTCTATGAACTAATTATAGCACGAACATATTGCGGTTTATTTTTTGTCTTACCCCTTTACAAAGAATTTTGTTTTGTGTAAGATAATTCTGTTACCAATTAAATATTCTGGAGGAGTGCCAGAGCGGTTGATTGGAGCGGTCTTGAAAACCGTCGTACGTGCGAGCGTACCGTGGGTTCGAATCCCACCTCCTCCTCCATTTAAAAAGCCCAAACCTTAAAGGTTTAGGGCTTTTCTTATTTTTAGTCGTGTCCCTTAATCATTTTGAATTGAGTCCTCATTAAATGAATTAAGAGCTTTTAGCTTTCCTTGTATTTTTGGTAATAATTCATTCCATGTACCTGCTAGCAATAAAAGGTCTTGACATAAGTTAGACATCTAACTATAATATGTTGTATGAACGACATGTTGTCTCTGGTATCTAAAATCCACGAAAAAGGAAACCAGTTTATTATTGATGAACTAAAGAAAAATGGAACATCAGGGCTTGTTCCAAGTCATGGTGATATTCTTTTTTGTCTTTATAAAAATGGCAAGATGACAATGAAAAACATTGCTGAAAGTATTCACAGAACAAAACCGACCGTAACAGTTCTGGTTGATAAACTCGAAAAACTAGGATACCTGAAAAGAATAGTGTCTGAAGAAGACAGTCGTTACACATATATAGTTTTAACGCAAAAAGGAGAGGATTTTAAACCCGTATTCATTGAGATATCAAATAAACTAAATTCTATGTTATATAAAAATTTAACAGCAGATGAAGCTCATCTTTTAGAAAACCTCTTAAGAAAAGTATAATTTTTTTTACAACAATAGTTAGACATCTAACGAAAGGAGAATAGATTATGTCTAAATTTAAAAAAGAAGAAATCGGTACAATTAATGGAGTTAGTAAGGTATTTTTACATGACCTGTTAGAATTGACTTGTTCTGAGATTTCGGTTAACTCAATGTCAGCCGGAGAAAAATTGCCTTTCAATCACAGGCACAAACAAAATGAAGAAGTTTACATCTTTATAAAAGGCGAAGGAGCAATGACAATTGATAATGAAGTTATAAAAGTTAAAGAAGGCTCATGTATAAAAGTTTTAGCAGAAGCAAATAGAACAATGGAAGCAAAAACTGATTTGCAGAGATCGGAAGAG
>CANAXK010000036.1 GCA_947365485.1 uncultured bacterium | reverse complement strand
GAGAGTGTTTGATAATGTTCTTGAAATGCTTTCTAAAAACAAAATTCCCTGCTTCTATTTTGACGGCCAGGTGAGCGCGCTCGAAGACTACCTTGAAATGAGGCCGGAAAAAGAAGAACTTGTTTACTCACTAGTGAGACACAAAAGACTCTTTATCGGCCCCTTCTACTGCCTTGTGGATGAGTTCTTGACCGATAAAACCTGCTTTGAAAAAAACCTTGAAATCGGGATAAAAACAGCGATGAAATTCGGCTGCACGGATTTCATCGGCTACCTCGCAGATACTTTCGGCCATAGCCAGAATGTTGTGGATATCCTCCGTGATTTCGGGGTGGATAAATGCATGGTCTGGCGCGGATGCGGCGATTTTCCGGCAGATTTCTCCTGGTGCGGAATGGATACCGTAAACCTTGTGCGCGGATATTTTAATGACATTTTCTCAATAGATGCGCCTATTGAAAAAAAAGCCGAAATGCTTAAGAAAAATCTGGATTTGATTGCAGAAGAATCCAAAGACTGTATTCTGCTACCCATAGGCGCTGACCACCTCGGAGTCGAAGTTGATATTGATGAGCAGATTGAAGCCGTAAACGAGATTCTGAAAGAAGATTACTACATAAAGCTCGGCTCCCCGTTTGATTACTTCAAATGCGCAGAGGCTAATTTCAAAGACTTTGATTGGAACGACGAACTCAGAGACAACTCAAAAACATTCACTTTGCAGGGCTGCTACTCGTCAAGACTGGACTTGAAAGCACTTAATGTAAAATGCTCCTACAAACTGGATTTGGCTACAAGATTTGCAAAATTCCATAATGAAACAAAGTACGATAATCTGATTGAATACGCGTATAAAATGCTGCTTCAAAATCAGGCACACGACGGGATTTGCGGGTGCTCAACAGATGATGTACACGCTGAAAACAAGATAAGATACAAAAAGATTCTGCAAATCGCTGAAACAATTATTGACGAACTCAAATTCGTCTACAAGTTTGACGAGAGGAAAATCCTAAACCTTTCAGGACATGAATTTTCAGGCGTTGTTGAGTTTACAAGCTCCAAACCGGTTGAAGGATATGACAAAGCTGGCTCGCGTAAGGGGTTTGATAAGTATCTTCTAACCGATACACAAAGGATTCCGGTCACAGAGGATTACACAAATATTTATACTTACATCACAGAAGTCGAGAACATAAAGCCTGACGAGATTGAGTATCTCATGCCTGCTATTACGCGCTCTGATTTGCGTATCAGTGAAAACTCAATGGAAAATTCAAACATAGAGCTCAAAATTATTGATAGGAAACTCTATGTAAACGATGTGGCGATTTCTCTTGTTGATTTCGCAGACCTCGGTGACAGCTACAATAACGGCCCTGACGCGAAAGATTGCGGAAACACTTACAATGTTTTGAGGACAAAAATTGTTTTGAGCACTCCGACAAGAGTCGCTTTGAGGGTTGATTTTGAAGGCGCATGGGATGTTATTCCGGCAACAATAAGCCTTGACAAGCATTCAACAAGCCTGAGGTTTGAATTTGACTGGGATAATTCCAAGAAAAACCACCTTCTTGAAGTCAAGTTTGAGCTTAAGAACCCGATTAGAGAAGTCTTTTCAGAGGACATGAACACTCTTATCAAAAGAAACTTCGAGCCTGATTATGATATAAGAAAAAATCTTCCGCAAACGCGCGGGCTGGAGGCCAAAACAAATACAGCTCCTATGCAGCGCGGGCTTTTGATAGATGAAGAAGGAAACAACCTCGGGGTTGTAACAGTTGGTCTGACCCAGTATGAAGTTTTCCAAAACTCGCTCTATCTTCCGATTCTAAGGTCGACCGGAGTTATTTCAAACCCGTATAATCCTGCTAGAACAACGCCTGCCGGGCCTCCGATTGAGGTTGAGGATTTGCAGCAAATAGGGCGCAACAGAGCGGAGTTTTACGTGTTTTTCGGGAATGAAAACGCCTTCAGAGATGTTATAAATCAGGTTTATAGCTATATAATTGTTTAGTCTGTCTCTAGATGTTTTATACTAAATCTTCGGAAAGCTTCCATGCCGCCACAGGTTATAATTGTATCTACGACCGCGGGTGCGTATTCCTCAAAAACACTGTTATAGCTTTTGAGTGCATTGGTGACAGCTTGTTCTTGTTCCTTATCACTTAATTTTATTGTTCCTGATTTTAGACCTTCAATTGATTGCGTCAGTCCTATTTTCTTCATATTTTGTACAGCTTTGGCATATTTCATCTTGAAGCATAGTAGACCAACCTGTATGCCGAGTTCATCGTCTTTTCCGCAAGCATCCCGCAGTTCTTTATTAGAAGAAAATCTTTTTACAAGGTTTCCAGTCGAATCTTTTATGAAATTACCATCTTCATCTTTTTTGTACATAATTTCATGTAATAATGTGCTGTCTAATTTTTCATACAAATTATATCTTCCGCCGTCTTTGTTTGAGAACATATCTTTTGTTGTTATTCCAGTTACTTGCATAGGACCGCTGCCATTAACAGAACTAATGTTCCTCTCAAATTTTGTTTCACGTCCTATAATAGCAGCTATAAAAGAAGGCGGCATTCCTGAAAGCTCAGAATTCTTTTTAACCAAATCAGTCCAGTATTCAAGATCATCTTTGCTAAAGTTCTTACCAGTAAGCTTCATTGCCTTAATGATACTGCTTTTGACCTTTTTGTCTTCTTCGGCTTTTACATCAAGCTCTTTTAGCTCCGGTAATTCTAATCGAGGCTTCCAGTCTGTTGCTAACTGCGAAATAGAGCGATTGAAAATTCCGATTTCGTCAAACTTTTCTGTTTTTTCAATGATTCCGTTGTGGTCAAAGTCACATAACTTTGCAATAACAGCTTTCATTCCGCTCAAGTCTTTTAAATAAATTTTGTCAGTCATAATCCATTTACTCATGATAAAAAATATCTTACATGATTATTTACGGCAAGTTTTTAAAAAACTTTAGTGCTTGGAGATGTTTTTTTACAAAAGTTTACATGGAGAAAGCTATCTCAATATTTGCTGCATTCTTTGCTAGTATCTAGAAGAGCTACCGCCTTGGGTGCCATAGCCTCCAACAAGGCCAGAAAATAAATAAACAAAAAATCCCGTTTTAAACGGGATTTTTTGTTTATTAAAACGGTTTTGTCTGGTTCAGTTTCGCTCTCAGCTCTCTAAACCTTGCGATGTCTTCCTGCGTCTTAGGCGATTCTCTAAACAGGGCCTGTGATGTAGGGTGTACCATACGGATTGAATCCATGTGGATTTCCAAAAACTCGTATCTTTTTGGCGGTTGGTTTGAGTTCTTTGCATAAATCTCAACGTTCGTTACAGCCAAAAATCTGCGGTCTGAATCGTTCAAAAGCTCTGTAAGCTGTCTATTTGCAGCCACATTGTTTGATACAAAAACAGTACCTTTGATATCATCGTTATCTGTTAAAATAATTACCTCTATAGGAATCATATCGCTGTTTGCCATTAATTTTCCTTCCTTACTATATATATAATTTTATAATATTTTTTACCTAAAGTCTAGCCTAATGTTTCTTTTTCTTTACTCTTACACCCTCAACCTCGTGTACATCCTCTGTAACAAGGAAAGCTCTCGGGTCGATTGAATGCACAAGTTCTTTCAGCTTTGCCATCTCAAACTTGTTAACAACGCAGTATGTAAGTATTTTTTCCTGCCTTGAATACCCGCCTAAGGTTTTCATATAAGTAACGCTTACGTCAAGCTGCTTCATAATAGCGTCACCGATTTCTCTGTGAAATTCCGATACAATTCTTACAGACTTTGCTTTGTCCAAACCTTCGAGCACAGAGTCAATAACTTTTGATGCGATATAATACGTCATAATCGAATACAACGCTCTGTCCCAGCCAAAAAGGAAGCCTGCGCCAACATAGATAAACAGGTTGATGAACATTAAAAGCTCACCTACAGAAATCACTTTGAGCTTTTTGGAAAGGTTAATTGAGACCATTTCTGTGCCGTCAAGCGATGCGTTGTTTCTAAGTATGAGCCCGACACCAAAGCCTAAGATTATGCCGCCGAAAACAGTTGCAAGCAGCAGGTCTTCTGTAGCCTGTTTCCCGTGAAGTACATTGGTCGCAATTGAGAGCATACCAATTGCAAAAAAAGTCTGGATAACGAATTTTTTGCCCAGGTTTTTGAGAGCCATCAGGACAAAAGGTATGTTGATACAGAAAATCAGAATACCCAAGTTCCATTTTGTGATATACGATGCCATCATTGAAACACCAATAACGCCACCGTCAATAATTTTGTTTGGCAAAAGAAACATCTCCAAGCCGACAGCAACAATAAAAGCACCAAAAGTTAAGAAAATGACTTTAGCAATGTATTCCCGCGCAATCTCTCCTCTGGTTTTCTTAATTGGCTCAGGTTTTTTCTTACTAAAAAACAATTTTCTTCCCTTTCTGTTTATTTTCCTCTAAGCAAGTCAAAAATGTTCTTGTGCTTGCCATTATTCTCTTCTACGGGCTTTATGCCCAAAATTGACTCCAAATCAGTTTTGAGAGTCATCAAATCTTCATATTTTTTAAGAATCCCGTCCATGCAAATTGAAACATCACCAGTTTCTTCTGAAACAACAAGACATGCTGCATCAGAAACTTCTGACATCCCAAGAGCAGCTCTGTGGCGGGTTCCGTATCTCCAGCTAAGCTTAGGGTCTTCTGTTAGGGGAAGAAGAACACCTGCTGAATGGATTTTGTTTTCTTCTATAACCATAGCCCCGTCATGAAGCGGTGTGTTCGGGTGGAATATAGTCAAAATAAGCTCCGTGGAAATCAAGGCGTCGATTTTTGTTCCGACATCAGAATAAATCCCGGTGTGGTCGCCCTTCTGGAAAACCATAAGAGCCCCTGTTTTGGTCTTTGTAAGGTATTTTACGGCCTCAACGATTTCCTTTATAACATCAATGTCGTTTATTGCAGCTTCCCTGAACGCGCATGATGAAAACAGAGCTTTTCTTAAGAACCCCGGCTGTCCGAGATAGCCCAGAAATCTTCTTAATTCCGGCTGGAATATTACGATTAAGCTTAAAGAAATAAGTGTTACAAGAGATTTCAGGAAAACACCAAGGATTCTCAAATCAATCAGGATAAGGATTTCGCTGAATATCCAAGCAAACATCAGGATGAAAATCCCCTTAACAAGTTTTTCAGCCTGCGTATTTTTGATGAACTTCTGGTAGAACACAAAAAGAGTAATAACAATGAACGCTATTTCCAAGACATTAATCCAGTTCAGCGATAGCTGAAGCGGAGTCAAAACATCCTGAATTATAGAAATAAGCGGATTAATCATTGTTTTTCAACCTATCGGGAATATTATCGTGCTCTATGAGATTATCCAACGTCTCTCTATATACTATAATATCAGATAGAGAATTATTTACAAGTACCATCGCGGGTTTTTCAACCCTGTTGTAGTTTGAAGCCATGGAGTAGTTGTAAGCGCCTGTGTTGTAAACGCAGATGATGTCTCCAGCCTCAAGCTTCGGAAGCTCAATTTCGTTAATCAAAATGTCCCCGCTTTCGCAATACCTGCCTGCAAGCGTGACCTTTTCCAAATCCTTTGACTCAAGTTTGTTTACAACTTGTGCGGTGTATTCGGCTTGATACATACTCGGACGCGGGTTGTCAGCCATACCGCCGTCTACAGCAACGTATTTCCTGCCGTTTGGTACAACTTTTGAACTCCCTACAGTGTAGAGCGTTACACCGGCAGTAGAAATAATGCTTCTGCCAGGCTCCAGATAAATTGTGTGAGGCTCAACCGAATACTTGTCAAGCGCCTTTGTAACAGCTTCTGCAAGGATTGCGACAGAAGGCGGGTTGTCAGAGTCTGTGTATTTTACACCCAAACCGCCACCGATATTAATCTCGTCAAGGTTAAGCTCGAATTTCTCTTTGATTCTTGCCATTTCTCTTACAAGGATTTCTACCTCGTCATAATAGCACTGCGGCTCAAAAATCTGGGAACCGATATGCGCATGAAGCCCGCGCAGATTAAGGTTTGTGTGCTTATGCTGAACAAGTGATACAATTTCATCAATCTGGCTTAAGTCAAACCCGAATTTTGAATCAATCTGACCTGTCTGGATGTAATCATGAGTGTGGCATTCAATGCCCGGGGTGATTCTAAGCAGAATGTCTGCTTTTTTCCCTTTTTCACCCGCAATCCTGTTAAGGAGTTCTGCCTCATAAAAATTGTCTACAGAAAATCTTCCGACCCCGCAATTGAGAGCAAGCTCTATTTCTCTCACAGTCTTGTTGTTGCCGTTAAAAAGCACCTTTGACATATCAACGCCGGATTTGAACACTGTGTAAATCTCGCCGGCTGATACAGTATCAAACCCGAATCCTTCTTCGTCAAGGATTCTTGTTATTGCAGAGGTGCACAAAGCCTTTGAAGCGTACATCATTTTTATGTTTGAGTAGTCTTTGAACGCTTCTTTGTAGTCTCTGCAAATACCGCGCACGGTTGCTTCGTCTATAACATACAGGGGAGTGCCGTAACGCTTGGCTAAATCAACCAAATCACAGCCCCCTATTGTAAGGTTGGCTTTTTCTTCTGTTGTAATCGGTCTGATAGATTGATTTACGCTCATAACACCTCTCCTTTTGCTTGTCACTGTTGTTATTTTAGCAAAACAAAAAGTGTTTTACAACAACCCTACCCTTTTGCAATACGTAGATGCCTGTTCTCGCCTTCTCCAATAGAAGTGCTTTCAAGATTGTACTGCTCCACAAGCTCATGCTGCAATTTCCGTATCTGGGAAGGCTGCGGCGCAAGTTCAATAACTTCTGCTCCGTCAAGCACTTGCTTTATCGCATCCTTTGCCTCATCAAGAGCCTGCTCGGTATCATCAGAGTAGCCTTGAAGCGTTTCAACATCACCAGGCTGGATATCAAGCGCGTCTTTCAAAACCTTCTGAATCTGCGCCATTGAGTTTGTTTTTACGTAAAAAATCTGAACCCTATACTCTTTGGCTGTGTTCAGAATCTTTGCCCCGCCTTTTGCAAAATTCTTGTGCGCGATTACAATGTCAGCGTCTTCAACATTACGTGTAAGCTCAACATTGAGATTCAGGCGTTCAATGATTTTATCAACAATTGTTCTTGAAACAGCGTACAAATAAAGTTTTTTGAGCGGCTTAACCTGCTCAACATAGTCTCTGCGCGAGAACGAGAAGTTCATGCTGTTCTTATCAGGAGTTTGCGGCTTTTCTTTTTCTTCCTTGATTTCAGGCTGCTGAATAGCGCACTGTTCAACAGCGCCCTTGTCAACTTTTCTAATCTCCGGTCTAATTGGCCAGCCACGCAGAATGTAGTCAACAGCTTCTGATGTGTCTTTGTAAACAGCAAGAGTGTTTCTGTCTAAAATCTCGATTACAATATCAAAAGTTGGCTGCTTCTCTCTTTCCAGAACTGTTTTTTGAGAAGCGCGTCTTTTTGCCTCGTCATCACCCAGAGTAACAGACTGGATGCCGCCTACCAAATCCGAAAGGGTCGGGTTTTTTATAAGGCTCTCAAGGCAATTCCCGTGGGCTGTTGCAATAAGCATAACCCCGCGTTCTGCAATTGTTCTTGCGGCTTGTGCTTCCGGCTCTGTACCGATTTCATCCACAACAATAACCTGCGGAGTGTGGTTTTCAACCGCCTCAATCATGATATCTTTCTGAAATTCAGGCTGTGGAACCTGCATTCTTCTTGCTGAACCAACAGCAGGGTGTGGAACATCGCCGTCGCCCGCAATTTCGTTTGAAGTATCCACAACAACCACACGTTTTCCAAGCTCGTCAGCTACAAGTCTGGAAATTTCTCTTAGTTTTGTGGTTTTCCCAACCCCCGGAGGGCCGAGAAACAGAATGCTTTTTCCCTGTACACAAAAATCTTTTATGCAGGCAATAGTGCCTGTAACAACACGCCCGATACGGCATGTAAGTCCGATAACTTTGCCCTGACGATTCCTGATTGCGCTGATACGGTGCAGTGTTCCCGGAATCCCCGTTCTGTTATCATGGGTAAATTCCTGCAAATGCGAGGTCACAAAATTAATGTCATCTTCGTTAACAATTTCGCCCTCAAGACGTTCAATGTGTCCGCCTGCATGTCTCACTTCCGGAAGTCTTCCGATGTCGAGAACTATTTCGATTACGTCATCCAAACTGTTGCATTGCAGTTTAGAAACAACTTTTTGGGGCATAACGGCCATAAGCCTTTCGAGGTCATTTTGAAATTGTATATTGCTCATCATTCTTATATAAAACGCCTTTCTGCTTTCGCATTTGGCTGACAACTATTCAATTTTGATCTCCTACTATTATTATATCACATTATTACACTGTTTTCTTAATTTTGTCATCATTATTAAGAAATATTAACACGTAATTAAGTGTCTTAATTACGCTTAACAACTGGATTATACACTGACCTGCAAAATAAAAAATGGGACAATCGTCCCATTTAACAAATACCTTATTAGGTGATATAGTGATCTTCTTCTCTCTAAACTCCGGACTCGTTTTTATCTTTAACTTTCTCTGTCTCTTGTTTCTCTTTATCAGCATCTGCTTCATTTGCTTTGTAGTCTTTTTCTTCAACATACAAAGTCGCAAATTGTTCGTATAAATCAGCGTCTTGAAGTATTTCATCAAGTTCAAGATACGCGTTTTCGTCTTTGTTAGCTTCTGCGTATTTATTAGCATCTATATCATATTTTTGAGCCTGTGTACCTGTTAGCTTGTTAGCGCCTATTGTTTTTACTATAAAGTTTTTGAGAACGTTTGCGTTAATATTTGCTGACATATCTTGTCTCCTTATTTAATTTCATCTTACATATATTAAAAGTATATAAAAATGACCAGATTTCACAAGAAGAAAAAATCGTTACAAAAGTTTACATAAAAACTATGTTCAAAAAATATTTATGGACTTTAATATTAATTGAAAGGATTTGAATAGTATAATGAAGATACAAAATGTTGAAAACCTTAGTTTTAAATCAATAAGATACAGAAACTCTTTGTATATGGATAAAGATGGCGTGGTGCGTACAACCCAGAACACGACGCAGGTGCGACCGGATTTGGATTGCAGGAGGCTTGCAAAGGTTATTAGAGAGAACTTTGCAGGCAGAGAAAAGATAAATATCATGCCAATGAATTGCAGTGATTTGACAGAAGGGTACGCAATTGCTTCTGCGATTATTGATGAATTTGGCGAGGATGAGGCTAAGAAGAGGTTTTTCCCGATTCAAGCGAGTGATGTGGATGAGTTTATGATAGACAAATTTGCAAAAAAGGGGCTTGTTGCACTTGATAATTGGGATACAATGACAATTGGGGAAGAGAATATTAAAAAGTATTTTAACGAGCTTCCTGATGACACAAAGTTTCCGCTAAACGACAGTTTTTTCAGGCCAAACTCTAAGAAATTTCAGGCTAAGGATGAGTTTAGGTCTCTTTTTGAGGTAGACTGTGTGGATTTTCAGAAGCGTATTGAGAATCTCGATGACGGCGGAAATTCTGTTGTTCTGATTACAAACTGTCTTGCCGACAGCTTCGGGCTTGATGCCGAGAATGTAATAAATTCTCTTTCTGACAAATTAAAAATGGGAAGCCTTTTTGTAACGGGGCTTTATGATAGAATAAATCTTCCGGAGCTTCGATATTGGCTTAAAAACGGGGATTTTTTGGAGATATCTCCTCGCATATTCTATAAGAACAGCTCAATAAAGCCTCCGAGGATTGTAATAGCGTTTCAAAAGCTGTTTAAACACTTACACTAGAGTTTTACAATTGAGGCAGACCTGAAGTTTTAATTTAAACTAGTGATTTCATAAATGTCTGCCGACCCAATATTCTTTTCTTTTTAGCAAATAAAAAGTAACTGGGCGATACGTGACTCGAACACGTGACCCCCACAATGTCGATGTGGTGCGCTACCAACTGCGCCAATCGCCCGGATAGTAATCTGGCATCAGGTGAGGTTATATTTACCCCCGCCAATCGCCCGAATAGTATGTATGTTTATTATTGCATAAACAAAAACTCCTGCAAGTATTGCAGGAGTTTTTGTTATTTTTAAAGAGAATCTCTGTAAATCTCTTCCACCGCCTTTGGCGTTGCCTCTGTCGGTGCTATCGCAAGCAGCCCGTCAAGCGAAGGTGTTGTGAATGCAAGATTTACAAGGTTCGGAATGTCTGATTCTGCAAAACCTTCGTCTTTTAGTTTTGAAGGCACACCTACAGATTTCAACCATTCGTAAACCTTTGCAGAAGCATCTTCTGCGCTATGTATTTCACCTGTAATCGGCTCAAGAATGTATTTGAGCGTTTCTGTTTTTGCAGGATAAATATTCTTAACCACAGCTGGAAGCAGGATTGCGAGCCCCAAACCATGTGACAATTCATGCTTAACAGCACTTAGAGGGTGCTCAAGAGCATGGGTGTAATGAAGCAAGCCGTTATCAAAACATACACCGCCGAGCATTGCTGCGTATGCGAGGAAATAGCGCGCTTCCAGATCTTCTGTGTTTTCGATTGCTTTTGGAAGGTACTTTGATACAAGCTCGATAACTTCTCTGGCAAGTGTTACAGCATAAGGAGACGCCACTTTTGAAGTCGCAGCCTCTACAACATGGTTAACGGCGTCAATCGAAACAAATCGTGTCTGCTTTGGTGAAAGTTTTACCATTAAAGCCGGGTCGTCAATTGCATAAGTCGGATAAATGCAATCATAAGCAATTGCCGGTTTGTAGTCTTTTTCAGGGATTGTAACAACAGCA
>CANAXK010000035.1 GCA_947365485.1 uncultured bacterium | reverse complement strand
TTTTTGATATCACACTAAATTTAGGGAAGAGAATATGGATTTTACTACACTAACCATCGACGTTTTGAAAATGCTTTCTGTTGCAGGAAGTTACGGAATCGGGATTATTTTGCTTACAGTTATCGTAAGAGCAGCAATGTGGCCTCTTGGCTTAACCCAGCAGCGCTCAATGAGAACAATGCAGCTTTTGCAGCCTAAGATGAAAGCAATCCAGGAAAGATACAAAAGCAACCCACAGATTATGCAGCAAAAAATGATGGAGTTCTACAAAGAACACAAGTTTAATCCAATGGCAGGCTGCTTCCCGCTGCTTATACAAATGCCTATTTTTATTTTGCTATACTCAACTTTGATGAGCCCTCAATTTATCCAGATGGCAGGTGATTCCCAGTTCTTATTCATAAAAAGATTGGACGCAACTCTTAAGACTTCCGCAGGAATTTCTAATGACGGAGTTTTGGGTGTTTCAAAATACGATACCTTTATGACAGGTAAGACTGCAAAAGTATACCTAAAAGGTATTGATGAGCCACTTGAAAATGTTAAGATTGAAAAACCGAACAAAGCAGTAGAAGTTCAGGGCGAGCTTGAACCGGGCAAGACTGCTGATTTCAAAATCAGCCTTGACAGCTTGAACCTCAAGTTCAGCCAGCTTGACCAGATTGAAAAAGCAGAAATCGACGTTACTGATGTTCAGACAAAAGAATCTGAAAAAATGACTTTTGAAAGAAAAGACGGACTTCTTGTTTCATCAATTCCGACAAAAGAAATGAAGGCTTCTTTTCACTATGACGTGCTTCTTTTGATTGCCCTGTTTGCAGTTACAATGATACTTTCACAAAAAGCAATGATGGCAATGAACAAGAACGCGCAGCAGGATCCTGCGCAGGCTGCTATGCAAAAATCAATGAACACGTTTATGCCGATTATGCTTACTTTCACTTTTGTAATCATTCCTATTCCGGCAGGTGTTCTGCTTTACTTGATTTCAAGCAACATATTCCAGGTTATCCAGACCGTGATTATCAACAAACAGCTAGAAGCAGAGGATGCGAGAAAAGAAGCTAAGGTTGATGACATTGATTTGGCTAACGCGAAGCAAATAAAGGAAAAATAAGTTATAATATAAATATGCAGAAGCGAACCTATCTTAACGGCAGTATAAAAAACGGAAACATCATGAGATGGCCGGTCAATAATCTGGTTGTCTATATTGCACCGATGAAGTTCTACTCAAAACCCGGAGAGGACGCTAAATTTCGCAAAATGGTTATGGATGCGTTTTCTGTGTGGGCTGCAGCAACAGGCGGAAAACTGCATTTCAGGATTACAAATGTGCTTCTGGAATCCAATATCAATGTTGACTGGAAACGCGTTGACAGACAGGCTCTCGGCCACTGCTACTTCAACTGGGATGCTCAAGGTAGATTGTACGGCGCAGAAGTGTCTATCGGACTAACAGACGGAAGAATCCACAAACAGTATGACAGTGACATCGAAGTCTACCACACGATTCTGCACGAAGTCGGACATGCGCTCGGGCTCAACCACAGCCCTTACAGAGAAGATATTATGTACACCCCGCACCAGTACGGAGTTGCAGCGCTTTCGGAGAATGATAAACACTCGATTAACTGGCTTTACAGACTGCCAGCAGGTGCTTCTGTTAAGCAGATTGCTTCGAAATACGGGATTTCGACTTCCACTGACATTGATTCTGTTATAAGAAAGATTGAGACTAAAGATAACAAATCTTTACAAAGTGAAGATAAGAAGATGAGTATTTCCACCCAGCGGGATTTGCTGGAAGAAGCCTCTAATATCGGGGATTTGAAGCGTTACAACATGCTGCTTCAAAATATTTCTTTGTCTCCAAATGTAACGAATTATTTAAAAAACAACAGACAAAACTAATTTTCGGGCAATTTTTACAACGCCGGTGTTTTTATATAAACATGTAACTCCAAAATCTGGTGTGTAGATGATTAATCCGATAACATTTAAAATAAGTGTTGCGCATAACAAACAGGCAGCGCAGAGCTCACAAGGTTTTACCCCGAATCCTTTGTGCCAGAGGGCAGACACAGTGTTAGCCAACTATAATCAGGTGCTGGTTAAGCCGAAGATTGACAAAGATTCTGCGGAGGTAATGAACAATGTTGCGTATCTAAACAGCATAACCCCAATGAGATTCAGACTCCCGCAAAGTTTCAAGATTGATGAAATCAACGGCGAAAGTTTTTATAACCCGGACGGTACATTGGCTTTTATAAGCGAATACAGAGAAGATTCGATAAGGAATTTTTACCCGGCAAAAGAAGTGAAGGACGCTAGAATCAGCGTAGAAATGATAGAAGAGCTGGACAAGGAGACAGGCAGAATGATAGCCAAATATGAGCCTGCCGTAAGAAAAGAAGGGACTTTGAAAACCAATATTACGGTTTTTGATGAGAAGCAAAACAACAAATACATACTGTTTCAGACAGAAGAAGACGGGCTAGTTGAAAGCACAACAGAGTTTTCAGGCGAAGGAAAATCCTTCCGCGCGCTCATGCGTAATCCTGATACAACAGTGCCTGTAAGATATATGGAAATGAAGGAAAACGAAGCCGGGGAGCTTTCTGTTATAAGCTGCAAATTTGATAGAGCAGGAAAACTTACTGAAATAAAGCGGAGTACTGCATCTGGAGAGGTTCTTATACAGTATGACGGCGAGACGAAAACTGTGAAGAAGGTGGACAGATAAAAGGAAGAGCAGCTGAGAAGCCAAGCAGCTAGACAGCTGGGAAGTTTTAAATGTAATCTTAACCCTCACCACGGTCAAAAGATATTAGCTTAGCTGCCTAACTTCTTAGCTGCCCGACCGCCTCTTAACACATTGACATAGAGCTGATTTTAGTGTGTAATTAATGTAAGGACGGAGTAGTTAGAGGGAATTTAATGTATATAAAGCAGCTGGAAGTTGATAACTTCAAATCGTTTGCAAACAAAGTCGAAATACCTATGCTCAAAGGGTTTACTACGATTTCCGGCCCGAACGGTTCCGGCAAAAGTAATATTATCGACAGCATCCTGTTTGCTCTCGGACTCTCAACCAGCCGTACTTTGCGTGCTGAAAAGCTTTTCCACCTAATCTCCACCTACAACAAAAGAAACGAAGCTTTTGTAAAAGTGACCTTCGGAGAAACAGAAGACGGTGATTTTTCGGTTGCAAGAAGAATCCGCAAATCCACTCAGGGCTTCAACAGTATTTATTACCTGGATGACAAGATTGCAACACTTTCTGATATCCATGCTAAGCTTGAAAAATACAACATTACACCGAACAGCTACAACGTAATGATGCAGGGCGATGTAATGAGTATTACAAACTGCACTCCGGGCGAGCGCAGAAAAATTATTGACGAAATCGCCGGAGTTGCAGACTTTGACCGTCGTATAGAACAGGCTACCAACGAACTTGAAACAGTTGAAAAGCGGGTTGTTAATTCAACTCTGATTCTGAACGAAGTTAACACGCGCCTTGAACAGCTGAACGAAGAACGCGAAGTTGCATTGAAATATCAGAAATTAAAGGATGAAAAATCAGGGCTTGAAAGCCAGATAAACACGGTTAAGTTCTTTGACCTGCGCAGGAACCTTGAAAAAGCGCATGAAAATATTCTGGAGTTTACTAAACGCAAAAAAGAAGAAGAACTTAAGTCAAAAGACCTTGAAGAGCGTCTGAAACTTATCAAGGAAAAGTATGACGAGATTTCTGCAACAATCAAGGAAAAAGGCGAGGCTCACCAGCTTGAATTAAAACAAAAAGCAGAAGAAATCAAGGGTTCGATTTCGCGCAAAAATTCCTCAATAACGTTTGCTGACAAGCAGATTCAGGACAACCTCAAAACAATTGAGAACACCAAAAACGGGATTGAGGTTCAGGAAGGTAAAATCAAGGATTCTGAACTAAAAATTACGCTCAAGCAGGACGAAATCAAAGGGATTCAGAAGAATATTGACGAGCAAAAAGCAATTCTTCACAAAATTCTGGAAGACATGTCAGGCTTAAACGAGACCGCTGAAAAACATATCGAGAAACGAAACGCTTTGAGAAAAGAGCTTGAGGATTTGCAGGACAAGGAAACAAAGCTTATCCAGAAGCAGGCACCATTGGAAGCTGACCTTTCTACAAAGAAGAAGGCTGTTGAGGATGCGAAGAGAAAATTAACCGAGCTTGAGACTTTCAAGGCTAATTTTTCAGAGACAAAGGCTTCAAAAGAGCTTTTGATTGAACAGCTGGGAAAAGAACTTGACGATTTCAAAATTATCCTTAAAAATACATTAAATGAGTATGATAAGACTAAAAACGAAATTACAGACATGGACTATGACCTTCAGGCAGCGCGTAAGAAGATATACATGCTTGAAGCTGCTAAACAGGCAAGCGAGGATGCTAACCTCGGACGTGCGGTTGATACAGTTGTAAACGCAAACATCCGTGGCGTACATGCGCCACTAATGAAGCTGGGTCAGGTCGATGAAGAGTACTCTACCGCAATGGAAATCGCGGTAGGCGGAAGAATGGCGCATATCGTTGTAGATGATGAACATGTAGCCTCAACTTGTATTGAGCTTCTCAAATCCTCAAACGCAGGCAGGGCAACTTTTGTTCCTTTGAACAAGATTGTTAAGTGCCCGAGGAGTCTTAATCTTCCTAAAGAAAAGGGAGTTATTGATTTTGCAATCAACCTCATTGATTTTGATGACGAGTATTTGAACGCTTTTTATTATGCGGTTGGCGAAACTCTTGTTGTTGAAGATAGAAGCGTTGCAAACAAGCTTATCGGAAAATACAGAATGGTGACATTGTCCGGCGACCTTTTTGAAAAATCAGGTTCAATCACCGGCGGTGCGATCAGAAAAACCGGCTTAAAATTCGCCCAAAACTCTGACAGCGAGCTTGACACATTTAGAGCGAGACTTAAAGAAATGGAGTCAAAGTACTCTGCGTTGATTTCAAAACGCTCAAGCTTGGAAGCTAAAATGGAAGACGTTAGAGGGAAGTATTCTTCTTCAACGACTGAATTTAACAAAGCAAAAATGGAGTTGTCGAATCTTGAAACAAGTTTTGAAAACACACAGAAAAACATTGATGAGAAACAGGAGTTTATCAAAACAACCGAGCCTGAGATTTCCGGCATAGAAAAAACTCTTGACAAGATTGAAGAAGAGCACATCGGAATTTCTGAAAAAATGACCGATGTTCAGACCTCGATTTCAGAAGTTGAAAAACTCATGAACGACGCTGACTTGAAAGACCTGAAAGAAAAAACAGCAGGCGTGGAAGCCGAAATCAAGCGCTACGAAAAGAACATGGCTGATGCCAACAATGAGATAGACGGGCTTCATCAGAGAATTGATTTTATCAAAACAACGATTAACACCCACAATGACACAATTTCCAGAACGCTTGGTGTAAACAGGGATTTGGCTCTTGATAAGGCTAAGTTTGCAGAAGAAATCAATGGTTTGAACGAGCAGCTTGAGGTTCTGGAAGTCCAGATTAAAGAAATCACAGACAAGCTTGGCGAGCTTTTGAAACAGCGCGACGACATTAACAAAGACCTTGTTGATATTGAGACCCAGAAGAATCTGAAGGCTTCTGACATTGAAAAGATTGCAGAGCAAATTGAGTCATTCAAGGCAAGACGCCGCGAATTGGAACCGCAGCTTGAAGAAACAAAGAATCTTTTGACAGAATCAGGAGTAAATATTAATGATTTGACACCTGTTGAGATGTCAATCGAAGAAATTACAAACCGTATTCAGAGACTCCAAAAACGAATGGATGAGCTTGGCGCGGTTAACATGAAGGCGTTAGAGGATTTTGAAAAGGTTTCAGCACGCCAGCAGGAATTACAGGGTCAGATTGAGACATTGAGCCATGAGCGCGAGCAGATTTTGGAGCGAATGAAGGGTTATGAGGATTTGAAGAAAGAGACTTTCCTCAAGACTTACAACGTTATCAACGAAAACTTCAAGGACATTTTCCACAGGCTTTCTGACGGTGAAGGGACATTGATTCTGGAGAACGAAGAGCGGCCGTTTGAAGGCGGGCTCGACATTGAGGCGCAGCCGAGAGACAAAAAGAAGCAGCGGCTTGCCGGCATGTCAGGCGGAGAAAAGGCTTTAACAGCTTTGTCTTTTGTGTTTGCAATCCAGAAATACATGCCTGCGCCTTTCTACGCATTTGACGAGGTTGACGCAAGTTTGGACGGTATCAATGTTGAGAAGCTTGCACACATTGTTCAGTCACAGGCAGAAACAACTCAGTTTATTGTTGTAAGCCACAGAAAGCCGATGATTGAGTCTGCAAACCGCACAATCGGGGTTACGCAGAAAGAGAAGGGGATTTCAAAAGTTACAGGGGTTAAGCTCCGTGACTAAGTCGATGGATATGGATTTATGCAAATAGTATCAGAGTTAATTGAAATACCGAACAACGGAGCACCGTCAACCGAATATATAGAGGGTGAGTTAACAAAACGCAACATTAACCCTTTGAGGTGGGCTGTTGTGCATGTTAGTGATAAAATGTATACCGTAAGTGTTGCAAATTTAAAGGAATAGAAAGGATATTATGAACTCGACTTTAATTCAACCGGATATCAAAGATATCAATCTTGCAGAGCAAGGTAAGAATAATATTGAATGGGCAATGAAAGACATGCCTGTTTTGAGAAAAATCAGAGAAAGATTTTTGAAAGAAAAACCGTTTGCAGGACTTAAACTCTCTGCATGCGTCCACGTTACAAAAGAAACAGCAGCACTTTGTACTGTTATGAAAGACGGCGGTGCTGACGCGATTCTTATTGCCTCCAATCCTTTGTCTACACAGGATGACGTTGCAGCTGCGCTTGTAAAATACTGGGATATCCCTGTTCTCGGTTATGCCGGTGAATCAGTTGAGACATATAAAGAACACGCAAGAAGAGCCTTAGACCACAACCCTGACATTATCATTGACGACGGGTGCGATTTGGTAGCAACTCTTCACGCAGAAAGACCGGAGCTGGCAAGCAGAGTAATCGGTTCAACAGAAGAAACAACAACAGGTATCATAAGATTACAGGCACTTGAAGCGCAAAAAGAATTGAGATTCCCTGCGCTCGGGGTTAACACAAGTCTGACAAAACACTTGTATGACAACCGTTACGGCACAGGCCAGAGCGCAATGGACGGTATTATGCGTGCAGCAAATATCCTTATTGCAGGCAAGACCGTTGTAATTTCAGGCTACGGCTGGTGCGGTAAGGGCTGCGCAATGAGAGCTAAGGCGCTTGGCGGAAACGTTATTGTTTGCGAAGTTGACCCGCTTAAGGCTCTTGAAGCTGCAATGGAAGGCTACAGAGTTATGCCGATTGCAGAAGCTGCAAAAGAGGGTGATATTTTCCTAACAGTTACCGGCGACAAGCACGTAGTTGATGTTCAGCATATTCTTACAATGAAGGACGGTGCTTTCTTGTGTAACGCAGGTCACTTTGACCACGAGGTTAACGTTCCAGATTTGAAATCACAAACTGTTGAGATTAAGCGCATCAGACCGTTTTTGGATGAGTACAAGCTTACAAACGGCAAATCTGTTTACGTTCTTGCAGAAGGCAGACTTGTAAACCTTGTTGCAGCAGAAGGCCATCCGGCTTCTGTAATGGACATGAGTTTTGCAAACCAGGCTCTTGGAATCGAATTTCTTGTTAAGAACAAGGGCAAATTAGAGAACAAGCTCTACACATTGCCTGAGCATGTTGATGTTGATATTGCAAGGCTGAAGCTTGAATCAATGGGGATTCAGATTGATACATTAACAGCAGAGCAGGAAGAGTATTTGAATAGCTGGAAGTTATAATCTATAGAAAAGAGAGGCGTTGCCTCTCTTTTTTTTGACAAAAAATATTTTTACGGGGTTTTATAATAACAAAAGGAGTTATTTTAAAATGCAAATCACAACAATACATAGTCAAAACAATTACAATAAGAGTTTTACAGGACAGATAAGAATAAATGTAACAAAATCCAAACTGCAGTCAATGCTGAATATGGGTTTGAGCAACACAGAAATTGCTAATGAGCTTAAGTGCAGCAGAAGTTCTGTTTCAAGGCTTTTAAAGGATTACGAATTAACCCCTGTTTATGCCAGAAACATGAAAAGCGCGGCTCAACAGATAAACAAGTATGTTGAAGAAGGACTTTCTGTTGATGAAATTACAGAATTAACCGGATACGGCAGAACAAAAATCTATTCATCGCAAAAGAAATCACGAGGTACATTGCCTTTAAAATTAGCTATTGAAAAAATAACAACCAAGGTTATGGAAGAGGTCAAAAATGGATTAAGCACGCAAGAAATAGCGGAAAAGCTTAATATTTCAAAAAGCTCTGTTCAGGATCACTACAAAAGAGCAGGATACAGAAGACCCCACGTGTTGAAAAAGAAGATAACACGGGAAGAGCTGGAGAATTTAATTAATCAGGGTAAAAGCGGACGCGAAATTGCCAAAATTTTAGGCGTTTCTAACAGCTATGTTTCAGCTTCTGCTAAGAGCTTTGGTCTGGAGTCAATCTCCAAAATGAACCGCAAAAAAATGGAAACTTTAATCCAGCCTTACGTTGATGCCGGATACAAGTTGGAAGAAATCGCAGAAAAACTTGGTAAAAAAGTCTCCACTGTTTATCATTACGTCAAAAAGTACTCCCCAAAATCAACACTTGAAGTGCGTCAAGAAAACGTTAAGAAGCTTTTTAACAAAAATCTTTCAGATCAGGAGATTGCTGAGATTCTCGGAATCTCAAAACTGACTGTGAAAGATAAACGTTATAAATACGCAAAAAAATCAAAGTAGAATTATTTTGATTGTTAAATTTTGTAACGTTTTTGCCCTAATCCCTAAAGTTTTTTGAAATTATGCCGTAAACATTAATACAAAGTTAAACATCGGAGGGATTATGGCAATTCAAGGCTCATTCAATTTACACAACGCACTCGATTCTCAGTCATACGCGTACAAATGCTGGTACAACTACAATTACGGCAACAACACAATGGGGATATCGTCACGTGATATGAGTGAAATCACCCAGACCTGGAGCGGCGAGCTAAGCAACTGGAAAGCGACTGCTACAGATGATGAGAATGCGTATGAGATAGAAGACGATGATTTCTCCAGAGCTGTTAATAAGGGCAAGGACAGCGGTAAAGAGGCTACCGGTGGTTACAGCGGAAAGACTGGCGGGATGTGGACTCGTACAGCTGTAGATTCAGCAGGTGCAGTTGCAGGTGCTGTAATGACGACTGGTCCAGTCGTAGCCAAAGCCGTTGGCAATGCAGTAAAAAAAGTAGCAGGTAAGATCACCGGAAAAGCAGCAGCCAAAGAAGCAAGCAAAGAAGTTGCTAAAGAAGCAACGAAAGAGGCAACCAAAGAAGCTTCAAAAGAAGTCGGAAAAGAAGCTGCAAAAGAGGTCGGAAAAGAAGCCGGAAAGGAAGCTTCTAAGGAAGCTTCTAAAGAAGGTGCAAAAAAAGCCGGCGCAAGTGCTTGGGTTTCAGCAGGTATAGCAATTGCAACAACAGCTACTTATTTAGCTAAAAAACCAAACAAAACCCAAAAAGAAGCTTGTGATGAATTGCAGGACGAAATGACAAATGCGCAGAACGCAACAATGGCAGCACAAACAGATATGGATGCTATGGGAGCGGAACTCATAGACTTGTCTGATGAAGCTGCAATGTATAACGAAGAGACAAATGAAAATATTGAAGAGCAAAAATCTGAATTTGATATTTACAAAGCTAGCTACGAAGAGCTTATGGCAAAAGTTGAGGCCGGCGAAACATTAACAGAAGATGAAAAAGCTTTGCTTCAAGAGCTTGTTCCTGTAATGCAGGAACTCGGTGTTACTATGGAAGAAATGACCGAAGAAACAACCGATGTTGTAGGCGAAATCTTTGATGAAATGGATACATATCAAGACGGCTATGATAATGCAGCAGAAACAGTTGCAGAGGTTCAGGGCTTGACCGATTATGCTGAAAGCTTTGATAGTCAAACACAAACTAGTTGTTACATAGAGGCAGCTGCACAAGGTTTGAATGCTGCCAATGGAGCAACTTCCGGAGCAAGGCTATGCGCTACGGCAGGGCTTAATATCGGACAATGGATTATGGGTGGAGCTGCAATTGCAGCCGGAGCAACAAGCGGTGCAGTTGGTGTTACACAGCAACTCAAATGGGCAGGCGAAGTCGGCACAGAAATCGGCATGAGAGAAGTTGCACAAGAATTTAATACTGCCACAAGCGATATTTATGACGAATCCATTGGCGATTATGAAGGCTACATGTCTAACGTTGAAGACTTAGAACTCGAAATCCCTGACGATATGGAAGCGCCGGAAGAAGTACCGGAAATTCCGGAAGGTGACGGCAAAGACGGAGCCCCTCAAGCAACCGGATTCGGTGTCGCTGCCGGGGGTAACGACGACAAGAAAGAAAAACCTGAAAAGGAAAAGCAGTAACATTTAGTTCCCCTCACCCGCACCGGGGAGGAGGGATGAGCTGCCCAGCTGCCTTTTACCCTCTATATGCAACAAGGATTCCGCCGGGGACTTCCACTATCTCATATTGAAACTCGTCGTCAGCGTCCACAGCGTCAATAAAAGTCTGCACTTTTTCAGCATGTGAAGTGATGTTGTCAGCAACAATCATTGCCTTATCCGTTAAATGCGGCTTTATAAGGTTGAAGTATTCAACGTACTCGCGTTTGTTCGCGTCGATAAAGACAAAATCGAATTTCTCGCTATCGTCAAAAGATTTGATTATGTCACATGCCGAGCCTTGAAGCGGTCTTACAATATCAAAAACACCGCAGGTCTTGAAGTTCTCGATTGCGATACTCTGGCGCTTGTCGTAATACTCGATTGTCGTAAGTTTTCCGCCGGTTGTCTTCAACGCTTTTGCAAGCCAGAGCCCTGAATACCCGTTAGAGGTGCCAATTTCAAGAGCGCTTTTTGCGTTCATCATTTTTATAAACATGTTCATCAAAACGCCTGTCTTACGCG
>CANAXK010000034.1 GCA_947365485.1 uncultured bacterium | reverse complement strand
CAGAAAGAGACAGAGAGTTTATACGCTTTGCTGTGGAGTACGACGCTGATTACGTGGCGCTTTCTTTTGTAAGAGAGGCAAAAGACATTGAGCTTGCAAAAAAATACATAAAGGATTTTGGTGGCTATATTCCTGTGATTGCAAAAATCGAAAAACCGCAGGCCGTTGAACATATTGAAGAAATCCTAAAAGTAACAGACGGGATTATGGTTGCACGCGGTGATCTGGGGATTGAAATGTCTCCGGAAGAAGTGCCGATTGTGCAGAAATTTATTGTTGACCAGGCAATCAGAGAGCGCAAAGTCTGTATCGTTGCAACCCAGATGCTAGAATCAATGATTGAAAATCCGATTCCAACTAGAGCAGAATCAAGCGATGTTGCAAACGCAATCCTTGACGGTACAGACGCTATAATGCTATCCGGTGAAACAGCAATGGGCAAGTATCCGGTTGAGGCTGTCAAAATGATGAGAAAAATTGCTTCCAATATCGAAGGATGCAACTTCTGCCTCTCTAATCTGGACTTGGAGATGAACGACAAATACGAACTCTCCCCGCAGGCGATTTCTAACGCAGCTGTAAAGATGGCAGAAGACTTGCGGGCAAAAGCGATTCTGGCCTTTACTCATACAGGGTACACTCCTAAACTGCTTTCGAAATTGCGTCCTACAGTTCCAATAATCGCGATTTCTGATATGGAATCAACCTGTCGCAGACTTAATCTTTACTGGGATATTTTTGCAGATTGCAGAGAATGGGATACAGTCCTTGATGCAGATCTGTTGGAAAAAATTGATGATTATATATTGGGCAAAACATCGTTCAAGAAAGGCGAAAGAATAATAATCATCGGCTCTATTCCAAAACTCATTACAGGTCGCACAAACTTTATCAGGGTACATAGAATCGGAGCACCGTTAGAAAGATAACCTTTCTAACCCCCTCTCCTTAGGGAGAGGGGTGGGGTGAGGGGTTATTTTGATGACTTATAACTATCAGCAAGTTTTCTATCCTTGTCGCTCATCTTCATCTCCGTAGGATTCTTTAAGAAAGCCTTTCCAAGCGGGTCATCCGGAAGCACTTTTCCGTAGGTGTCAATCTTGAATTTGAATTGATCGGGCTTGCTATTGGAAGAATAATCGCTGTTGTTTCCCTTATCCGGCCCGTCAATATCAATTGTCAGGTTGTATGTGAGTGCGCGCTTTCCGTCAATAGTTTCGTTCTTTGTGTCTTCAAACAACCAGTAAACCCCGTCAACAGTCGTAAAACTAATCGGGTCAACACTTGCTTCATCCGGCTTTTCTGATAAATTGAATCTGTTTACAAGCAAACGCGGGTACTTGTCAACATTCGCTTCTCTTTCAGAAGGAAATCCAGGTGTGTCAATGAATCCGCCGTCTTCATTGTTGTTAATATCCCAGCAGCCCAATCCTATACAATTAGATTTTCCGCTGTTATCATAAGTTGTCCAGTAAAGCGATGTGTCTGACAAAATCTCATCCGTATTTGTAACAAGCACGTTGTAAGCTTTCAAATACTTAGCCTTTGTCTCGTCAGGCTTAAGCTTCGCTAAAGTCGGTACTGTTATTGCAGCCAGTACACCAATCATAGCAAGGGTAATAAGCAATTCTGCCAAAGTAAATCCTTGTTTCATATTCAACCTCTCTTCTTTTAATGTTATTGTAACATATAATCTAATAACATGAAAAGAGCTAAAAAGTTTTAACCAAGACTGTTCATAACATGCTGCGCTACACTCAACTGGTTCTGCCACTCACCCTTTTCAAGCGCGTAATCAAATGAACGCATGCAAGCTGAATAAAAGTCGTTTGAGTTTCTTGTCTTTGCTCTTGATAAATCAGAAACACTTGAGTAATATTTTTTCGCATCAGCCTTTTGAGCAGAATCTGTAATCTCGTCGTATTTCTTTACGCCAAAAGAAGCAAGGATGCTTGCATACTTATCTTTTGCGCCTTTTAATTGCGCTCTGATTATATTCCCTGCAGCTTCAAGATAATCTTTTCTTTCTTCGGTGTTTTTAAGCAAATCATCATAATAATCAACTAAGTGTTGAGGATGCTCTGTTAAATTGCTGTTAATACTAAACAAATCATTTGGATCAACCGCAATCCTTTTTCCATTATCGTCAACAACATACCACTTGCCGTCAGAATCTTTAACAGCCGGCTTGTATTGTCCGTTAACCCAGACTTTTGCTTGTTGCAATGGATTTGTAACATTTGGTGCCATAATAGTATCCTCTTATTTATATAAAGTTTATTTACTCAAAAAAATTGCCTTTTTCCAATGTTGAATGTTAAGAAATTTTAATTTGTATAAAGATTTGTAAAAATATGACAAGAAAGAGTTTACTTTTGATTTCGAATATTGCAATAATGTTATTGTAAGAAGTATATATCCAGAAACTAATAAGTAAATACATGGAATGTATGTTTTGAATAAGTTGTAGGCAAAGGATGCTGTTAGACTTATGAGAAATGTGTAAATCGTCAAAAGGGTAAACAAACTTATTAGGGATATATAGGGAAAGTACATATCAGAAAAAGAAAGAGAGTAATTTTCTAAGAAAACCGTGATGGCATCACAGGTTTAGTCGGGCTGTTCTTTTATTGGAAACAGTCATGGGGAAAACTGTGCCAAAATCACGCAGGGACAATTTTTTAAAGAAAAAGAGAGTAACATAGAGGGCTGTGCATGGATTGTGCAGCTTAGTTAGAGTACGTATCAAAGAGAGAAAGGAGATCCAACTATGGCACTCACGATTAACACAAACATTTCGTCAATCATTGCTCAAAGAAGTTTTAACAGTGCGACGACCAACCTCAACCAATCTATTGAGAGAATGTCTACCGGTTACAAAATTAATCACGCAAAAGACAACGCAGCAGGGTATTCAATTTCAAATAGATGGGAAACACAATTGGGCTCATTAGATGTAGCAGCAGATAACGCAGCTACCGGTTCTGACATGTTGACATCTGCAGAACAGAGCTACGGCCTTGTATCTGACCACTTGCAACGTATCAGAGACTTGACCGAACAAGCTGCAAACGGTACTTACGCATCAGCTTCACTTCAGGCTATCCAGTCAGAAATCGAAGCAAGATTGGATGAAATTACACGTGTTGCGGCTAACTCAGAATTTAACGGTATTAAACTTATGGCGTATGTTGAAGACGGGGTGCCATCAGGTGTTGGTATTACAGATGCAGGGGTTAACCTGCAGGTAGGTTTATATGGAGATAAACACAGTGTTATCAATCTTGATGTAGATTTATTCAGAAGTGCTACAGTGAGCGGTCTGTTTACAAAATTGGGCAGCCAGTCAAGTATAAGTGAAACACCTGCAACATTGGATGCTATGATTAAACAGGCAAGTAAAGGTACAATTAATGATGTAAAATCAGGTATTTCAGATGAAAACTTTAACAAAATCTTTGCAGCAGCTTGCAGCTCATTAATCTACGATGCTGATACAGATGATTATATGCTGGCTTCTGACGGGGCAAAAGTTGGTGCAAACACCGTGTTTGGTGCAAAAGAAATGCTAGGTTTCCTAGATGCTGCAATTGATGATATTTCATCTCGTGTAACAAGAATAGGTGCTGCGCAAAACAGGGTAGAATCAGCAATAACAGCGCTCGATGTACAGTCACAGAACCTGACTTCATCACTTTCTACACTTAGAGATACTGATGTTGCTGACGAGTCTTCTAAATACATTCAGTCACAGATTCTTCAGCAAGCATCAGCAACATTGCTTGCAACAGCAAACCAAACACCAAGTATAGCTCTGAACCTAGTATAGTAATTAGAGTCTATGCATGGTTGTTGATTAGTTTTTATGGTCGTATAAGACGGGATTTTGAATTTCAAATCCCGTCTTTTTTTGCCTTGTTATACTATATTTTTCTTATAAACTTTATGATAATATTCAGGTATGGAAACACTCAAAACACTTTTTTCCTCGGAGCTAAAATCAATTGACGAGGAGCTTGACGGAATTTTTATACCAGAGTCAAATTTAAATAGGGAGCTAAAATCTTTTCTAAACAGCAGCTCAAAAAGAATCCGTTGTCTTGTTGCAATTCTTTACCTGAAATCTTTAGATAAAGAAATCACTCCAGAAGTGATAAAGGTTCTATCAGCAGGTGAAATTATCCACAACGCCTCTTTAATGCATGACGACGTGATTGACAGCGCTTCATTGAGGCGCGGAAAAGAAACAATCGGGCACAAGTTTTCTCCCCATATTTCAATACTTACTGGAGACTATCTCCTCTCAGAAGCGGTAAAAAAACTCTTGCTGCTTGATAATAAGGAGATTCTGGAAATTTTTCTGGACTGCACTCAAAAAATGAGTCAGGCGGAGATTAAGCAATACTTTTTGCGTGGAAAAATGCCGGAGCCGGATGAGTATATTGATATTCTTGAAGGTAAGACCGCTGCTTTGTTTGAGGCAGTGCTTGAGAGTGTTGCTGTTCTGGAAAAACTTGACCGGCATGCGGCAAAGTGTTTTGCGCAAAAATTCGGAATAGTTTTTCAGATAAAAAACGATTTGCAGCCTGACTCGGCTTCAAACGATGCTATGAACAAAATTTACACGGCAAAAGATATATTTGGTGTTGAAAAAACAACAATTTTAATAGATAATTATTTAAAGGATATTGAGGGACTGCTTAAGGAGATTCCTGATAATAAATATAAGAAGGAATTAGAGGGTTTATTAAATAAGTTATGATGATTGATGAAAAGTTAAAGGCGAATATAAAAGAAGTTGTCGACACAATAGTTTTTGTCGTGGTGGCAGTAATTCTAATCAGATTTTTTGTTGCAGAGCTCAGATGGATTCCATCAGGCTCAATGAAGCCGACACTTGTTGAAGGAGACAGAATAGTTGTTGAAAAACTTACTAAGTTTCCTAACCTCATAAACCACCATGCTTTTGAAAACACTCCGAAACGCGGTGATGTGATGATATTCTATCCGCCGTTTGTGAAACTTAAAACTACTCCTTGGGCGGTGTTTAGCAGACTTACAGGGTTTTTCTGCAAAGATATTGCTTATATTAAACGCGTTGTAGGACTTCCTGGTGAGAAGTTGGAAATCAAGCAGGGCGAAAACGGGGCTTACAAGGTTTATATCAACGACAAGCCGCTAAAAGAAGACTATATAATGAGCGAATACGATTTTCACAAGTGCAAAAGCGACATGTACTGTGGCCCTCTTGTGATTCCGGAAGGTCAATATTTTATGATGGGTGATAACCGCGGCAATTCAATGGACAGCAGGTTCTGGGGCACCTTGCCAAAAGAAAGGTTTATTGGAAGGGCAGTATTTTTGTTCTGGCCTGTTACGCATGTTAAAGGGTTGTAATAAATTTATGATTATATGATTCGGGGGAGATTTCTAAAATCTCCCCCGAAAAATTTTACCCGAGCTCTTTTGCAATGTCCTGCGCTATGTCCATAACTTTTTCCGGCTCAAGGTTTGTAAGCGTTAGGTTAAAGGACTCGCCATTGAGTGCTGCGCCATGGATGTTTATAAACCCGTTTCTTGTAATTACATCTACCGATGTACCGTCATTTAGATAAATAGTTTTCGTGCAGTTGGTTGAACCCACAATAGAAAGCATGTTTCTATAGGAGGATAGTTTTGCAATACTCTCAAGCGTGTCCTCCAGAGTTGGAGATGCTTGCACCGTTTGATTTTCTACCTGGGGTTGGAGGTAGTTTTGCATGATATTCTGGTATTCTTTTGCCAGTAATTCTTTGTTTGTGATGTTCATACTTTTCCTTTCTTAAAATTTTACATTGGATTGAAGCCGGAGTTTCCGAGGTTTGTTCTAGGCATACTATTCTTCATTTCTGCAATTCTAACGTCGCAATCCTTCTCATTAACATTGGCAAGCTTTGCGTCGCCTACTGGTACCTGATGCTCATTCCGTGATACACAGTGAGGCCCCGGCGATTTGTTAGCCCCGAATACAGTCATGAGAAGACCTCCTAAAAAGCAAAATAATGCCAAACCACCAGATGCTTTTGACGCTCCAAAACTGTCGTTTGCCTCCATACTTTTATAACCCGTGCGTTGTGCCAAATAATCTACATTCTTGCCAAATCTTGTACCAAAGTCCATTGATAACTCCTTTCCAATGTAACACAATATACATTTTGTTACATTGGAAAGGAAACCCACATGAATAGCGGTTTACAAAAAAATAAAATGTATATAAAAAGAATAAAATCACCTCCTGAATAAGGAAGCTGCGATATCTTAAAACGCACTAATAACAACAATTATGAATGTATTACAAAAATCAATGTAACAAAATGTATATTGTGTTACATTGATATAAATAATATTTTATTGCTAAGTACATTTTGTATAACGGCAGTTTTTTCAAAAACTTTAGCAGTTTTGCATATATTGTTACAAAACTTTATACTTTTTGTTGGTAAAATCCCTAGTAATCTTCTCTGCCTCTGGCTTTCAGGTATTCTCTAATCTGGTTGAGTGAGAACTGAACGATTCTGGTAATTCTTGATGGCGAAAGCCCTATCATGTTTGCGATGTCTTTTGCCTGCATGTTTCTGTAGAACCTGTATTCTACAACAGTACGTTCTTTTTGAGGTAATTGTGCAATAGCTTGTTTAATAAGTTTACTCATCTCAACAATTTCAGCCTGCTCATCTGGCATTGCTGAATTGTCTTTTATAAAATCAAAAGGTGAAGCGTTGTCAGTTGCAGCAGCTGCAAGCCCGTCTATTGAGAGGATTGTTTCGTAAACAGCTTCTCTAACCTTTGTCGGAGAAATGCTGAATCCCATATCTTCTGAAGCACCATCCTGAGCCGCAGTATCTTCTGTGTAGCTGTCCTCAGCTCCGTCTTCTTTCTTGTGCTTCATTGTGTACCACTTGTAGCGGTGTCGAAGCTCGTTACGTATAGCCCATTTCACAGCTGTCCCCACGTAAGCATCATTATAACGTGCAAGCTGTTCTTCGGATTTTCCCTTAATCAATTGTTGTATGGCAAGTATGCCTATACTAACCAGCTCTTCATACTCAATCATGTGGTTTGGTATACGCCTATGCTCAACTCTCGCTATTTTTTGTACAACACCTACGTATTGTTTGATTAAAGTTTTATTATCCATCTTTTCTTATTAAACTAACCTTATTTTATATTACCTTGATTTCAAGATTTTTTCAAGCATTAATTACTGCCCCTGCTTTCCTTTTAATCCGTAAACAAAAAGCAGGATTTCGGCTACAGCTTTGTAGAGCTCCGGCGGAATCTGTTGGTTTAAATCAACCATCCTGAAAAGCGCACGGGCAACAGGCGCGTTGTCTATTACCGGAACATTGTGCTGGGTGGCTATTTCAATAATCTTTTTTGCAATAAGCTCTGTTCCTTTTGCTGTAAGGGTTGGTGATTGCATCGTCTCTGCATCGTATTTTAAAGCACATGCCACATGGGTCGGGTTTCTAACCACAAAATCTGCTTCCGGCACAGAGTCCATTGCGCCCTGCTGGAGCATTTGCATACGCCTTTGCCTTAACGCTGCTTTTACATGCGGGTCACCTTCGGAGTTCTTGTACTCGTCTTTTATTTCTTTGAAAGACATCTTCTGGTCTTTCAAAAACTTCCATTTTGTTACCCCGTAGTCTGCTGCAGCGATGATTAAGAATGCGACGCAGGCTTTGTATATGAACTCTACAATCAGTTTTCCGAACTCTATCATAACCGCAAAGTTGTTGTCTATTGAGGCTAGCATTAGTATGCTCTCAAGATGCGCGCTGTATACAGACCATCCCACAAGCCCCAGAACAAGTACTTTTACAATGTTTTTGCCAAGTTCGAACAGAGTTTTCACCTGAAACAGGTTTTTGAAGTATTTAGTCGGGTTAAGTTTATCCAACTTCGGAACAAGAGGCGCCGTTGCAACAAGCGGCCCAACCTGAATAAAGTCTCCAAGAATCGCAATAAAAGCTGCCACGAAAAGGATTGAGCCAATAATTACCACTGTCGGAATAAGCGTAACAGTGAACATATATGGAAGCCCAATTTCAGAGAGATGCTGGTTTGGAATCTGCTCATACAGGGTTTTAAAAAGTCCGACTATCATTTTCCAGATGATTGGTGCTAGCATGTTTATAAAAGTAAACATTACAAGCAGAGACAATGCTGTTGACACGTCTTTCGACTTAACTACCTGCCCTTCTTTTCTTGCTCTCTCGAGTTTTTGGGGCGTGGCGTCAAATTGCTTATCTTCATCACCCATCTTTTTGCTTCCGTTGGATTTTCTACATTATTATTCTATCATAAAGTCTGATTTTATTGTACAATGAGAAAAAGGAGTTCTTATGAAAAAAATTTTATCTGTGTTGTTGTTGGTTTTGAGCTTTGTGATAGCTGTGATGGCACTTTATGAGTTTTCCGGAAAAACAATGGGCGCAATTACTTACATGTGTGGCATGATAGGCGGTATGAGCCTTGGAATTATTAAGCTGTTTTCGAAAAATGCTGCACTTAATTCTTACAAACGGGAATTGGAAAAAGAAGCAATTTCTGCTGATGAGAGCAGCGCAAAGGTAAAAGTTCTTGAATCAAAGATTGAGGTTCTTGAAAAGGCTCTGGAGAATGCGCTTAGGGGGAAGTAGCTTCCAAATCCGAATCAAAATAACCTGTTATATACTTGAAAGTGTTTAATGCAGTGTCTATATTCATCTTGCGCGGCTTGTTCCCTCTCTTTTCCTTGACCGTAATAGTGTTCTCTTCAAGATTCACATCTTCGATTACGTAAACATGCCAGGTTCTGCCATCCAGCATTTTAGGTCCGGTGCCGATTACAAAACTGTGCTGCTTTTCCTTGTCCATGCGTTCAAACAGTTCGTATGCTTCTTTCCTGTACCCGCTTAAATCAAAGTTGAAATCTGTTTCTGCAATAACCCTCGGCTCCTTGCCTGTCAAAACTTTCATAAAATGCGATGGAAGATTCTTCTCAAACGCGTAGGTCTTAAAATTGTCTGCAACACGGCATATCCAGGGCTTTGCTTTGTATTTCTTCTCGTACTCGCCGACTGATATGTCAACGCTTCTTATTATTTCGTTTGGCTGGGCTTCGTAAAGCTTTTCATAGCCCTTAAGCGCGCTTTTGGCAGGAATTGTATATTTCTCTTTTTCTCCATCCGGCTTGTACAAATAACAGTTGATAAGCTTGGGATTCTCATCATCGTATTCAAGCTGATTTTTTAATACTTTTCTTCCGTTTTGGGTGTGAGAAAGCGTATCAAGAGTTGACATAAGATAACAGTCGCTAAAGTGCTGCTTTGCCTGCACAAAGGAGTCAATGTCCTTGTCAGAAATCGACGCTCTAAAATTAACAGGGTTGAACATATTAAAACCGCACTTCATATCTATATTAAAGTCTAAAAAAAGTAAATTATTGATAAATTATTTCAAAAATGTTACAATTAGTCAGAGAAGTTAAAATAAGGAAATGTCTTTAATGTCAAAGATACTTATAGGTTCAGACCATGGCGGGTTCAAACTAAAAACCTCAATAATCGAACACCTGAGAGAGCAAGGATATGAAGTGCAGGACTTTGGCTGCTATGATGAAAAATCCTGCGACTATCCGGTTATTGCTAAAGAGGTTGCAAACTCCGTCCTTCAAACTAACGGAAGAGGGATTCTTGTTTGCGGTACTGGTATTGGCATGTCAATAGCAGCCAACAGGTTTGACGGCATAAGAGCTTCTCTTTGCGGGGATACCTTCTCTGCAAGAATGACAAGAATGCACAATGACTCAAATATTCTTTGTCTGGGCGAGAGGGTGACCGGCACAGGACTTGCGCTTGATATCGTTGATATCTGGCTCAAGACAGAATTTGAGGGCGGAAGGCATCTCAACAGAATAAACATGATTTAACCGGAGAGGACAATGGGAGAAGAAATTACATCATATAAGCTGGCATGCGTTATTGCAAGGTTTTTGGACGAAAAGATTGCAAAAGATATTTCGATACTTAATATAAGCAACGTATCTTCTTTTGCAGACTACTTTGTAATCTGCTCTGCGCAGACCAATACGCAGGTTAAGGCGCTTACTGAAAACCTTGCAGACAAAGTTAAGACAACTTTTGCAAGACTTCCGCTCGGCAGGGAAAATGACGCAAAAAACCGCTGGAACCTGATTGATTACGGCGATGTGGTTGTGCATATTCTGCATCAGGAAGACAGAGATGCTTATGCTATTGAAAAATTCTGGAACCACGCGTTCAGCATTCCGCAGGAAACATGGCTCAAGGAATCTAAAGAGTACTCTGATTACGAAAATATTGAAAGATAGAAGATGGATAAAAAAGAATTAAATAAAGCGATTGAAAAAACAGTTCTAAAAATGGCGATGGATCCTAAAAACACCGACCATTACCACGAGCTTGCAAAGTATTATGCAATGGATAACCAGTATGAGAAAGTAATTTCTGTGTACGAAAGCTTGCTGGAGCTTGACCCTAAAGATTTGCAGACACTTTTGAATCTGGGCAGCATCTGGTTCTACTCAAAAGAGTACAAAAAAGCGCTTAAGTATTTCAATCAGGCAATGATTGTTAATCCAAGCAACTACCTTGTTTATTACAACATGGCAAACACTTATGCAGAACTCAAGAACTTCTCAAAGGCGCTTCATTATTATAACAGAACGCTTGATTTCAATTCCCAGGACCCTGAAATCTATAACGCGATCGCGCTACTTTACCACGACTTTGAGGACTATGTAGAATCAAGAGCATACTATGAAAAAGCGCTTTCGCTTGACCCTGAAAACCTTACGGCTCTTGTTGATTTGGGTAATGTTTGCTTCAAACTCTTTGACTACAGCAGGGCGCTTGAATACTATTATAAAGTTTTTGAACTGGCTCCTGATAACAAGACTGTCGCGCTTTGTATTGCAAACACCCTTGCGGTAAACAAAGACAGAGAAAAATGCTACGATTATTTTGAAAAAGCAATTGCGCTTCCGGGAGACAATTACAAGGCCTACATTTGCTACGCGATTGCAAAATCTGACTTTAAGGATTACGAGGACGCAGCAGAGCTTTACCAGAAGGCAGTTGAACTTAATCCTAAAGACGCGAATGCGTACATTCTTGCGGGGAATTTGTATTCAAACATTAAAAAGTACAAAGAAGCAGAGGCTGAATACAGAGAG
>CANAXK010000033.1 GCA_947365485.1 uncultured bacterium | reverse complement strand
ACTGGGGTTGGCTTTTTTATTTTCAATCAAATTTAAATATTTAGTAGAAATTCCGGCAAGTTCTGACAACTGGTCTTGACTGAGTTTTTTCTTAAATCGTTCAAGACCTATTGTCTCAGCAACCTTACTGATAATCTCTTTTTTTTCCATATGTAAATAATAGTTTTCAGAAGAACAAAATCAAATCCACGATAATACAATAAAAACTGAACAATAGTTCATTTTTTAATAAATTTATTTCATAAATAATAAACCACGGAGGTATCTATGGAGAACAATGCACCTGATTTATACTTAAACCTAAAAGAAATTCGAAGTTGCTTGATAATCTTACAAAAGGCAATACAAAATGAAAGCGAAAATGACGAAATAGAATACTCTGATATTAGCAACTATCTTGAAATCGCAATAAACAAAATGGAACATGTTATAACTCTATTTGAAGAAACTTTTGACTAAGCACGCCAGATGAGTTTGCCTGTAAACTCCAGAGGCTTAAAATTGTGTTTCTTGTAAAAACTTACAACAGCATCGTCTGAAACAGGCTTGAGGATTATTTCGCTCTGCGCGTACAGGTTCTTAATCGAATTTAAGACAGCGCTTCCGATTCCTTTAAACATTTTTTCTTCAGAGAACATGTTATTGGAAGGGTCGACCTGAAAGTAATAGAGCTCATCCCGTATGTCAGATTTTTTACCAACCTCGGCAATGCCCAATATCAAATCAGATATCGGGTTTTCAAGGCCGTCCAGCTGTCTTGTGATTCCGAAGAATCTGTATTTTGAATCCTGATAATAATCTTTCGCGTAGTATTCTTCCTGAATATCGCGGTAAATCTCTTTCGCGAACTGGTCTCCGTCCTTCCACTCGCGCGCGGTATCACGCAGTGCAAGCACATCCTTTGCTTCGTGCGGCGAAAACTCGACGAACGCGACTTTGTAGTCTTTGTACTGATTATTAAAATCTTTCTTTTGAACAGTTGTTGAGTTGATATAGTTGGCTTTAAAATTTATCATACTAACAAAAAACGCGTAAAAAATTTTTTTGCTACTCTTTTACCGCTCCGTCCATCGGGTTGTTAATCAAATACTTCTTCCCCGCAACAAAAAGCAGAATTACCGGAATTGAGCAGATGCAGGAGCACGCCATCAATTCACCCCAGAGAGTAATCTCCCGAAACGAGCTCTTAAAAATCGTGAGTCCCACAGCCAGAGTGCGCATGCTCTCTGTGTTTGTCACAATCAGAGGCCACATAAAGCTGTTCCAGCTCATAACAAATGTGAATATCGAAAGTGTTGCAAGAGCTGGCAGCGCGCATGGAAGCGCTATCTTAAAAAATGTCTGCACAGAATTACAGCCGTCCAATATCGAAGCCTCCTCCAGTTCTTTCGAGAAGCTTTCGAAGTACTGTCTCATCATAAACACGCCAAACCCGCCGAAGATTCCCGGCACAATAAGTGCCTGATAAGTATTAATCCAGCCGAGTTTGCTCATAAGATAAAAAAGCGGAACAATATTCACCTGCGGAGGCACCATCATTGTTAATATTATTATAAAGAACAGGGCGTCCCTCCCCTTAAAGTCCATCCTCGCAAACCCGTAGCCCGCAAGTGCAGAGACTGCAACCTGACCCAGAGTTGTCAAAAGTGCTACAAGGAGACTGTTCAGGAAGTATTTTGCAATGGGGATTGATTCGAAAACATTTTTATACGCGCAAAAAGAAAGGTTTACGTTTTTGTAGTCCGCAAAAATATTTTCATTCCCGCTCAAAGAAATCAGGAACATCATCAAAAACGGCAGAATCATTGAGATTGCCATAAGAACCAGTACAAGATACAAAAACGCCTTCTTCATAAAAATAATTGTATTATAAAGCTATTAAAAAGTTAATGCGACTTTCACAATAATGCCCCAAATGCCTACACCAAACTAACCCCCTCTTCTTTTTCGATAAACTTACCAGTCTGTAGTCATACATCTAACCGGTTTCATTTACCCCGAGAGGGTTGGGATGAGGGGACGAACGGTAATTTAAATAAACACTGGAAATAGATTTACCCCTGTGTTATCATAAACGAAATATTGAAGGGAACGAGAATGAATACAGCCGATTATTTGATAAAAAAGCTTGAAGAACTCGGAATTAACGACTTTTTCGGACTTCCAGGAGACTACAATTTTAACCTGCTCTATGCAGTGGAAAACAACCCGAACACCAACTGGATAGGCTGCACAAACGAACTTAACGCAGGCTACGCAGCTGATGGGTACGCGCGCATGCGAGGCTACGGCGCAATCATAACCACTTACGGAGTCGGTGAGCTTAGCGCAATGAACGCAATTGCAGGAAGCTACGCAGAAAATATTCCAGTAATAAGCATTGTCGGAGTGCCTTCTACAAAGTGCATTGAAAACAAAACAATGGTGCACCACAACTTTATTGAACCAAATTACTACGCATTCTACGAGGCTCACAAACCTGTCACAGCAGCGGTTGCGTATCTTACAAGAGACAACGCAAAAATCGAAATTGACCGTGTTTTAAAGACTTTTGTCAAAGAAAGAAAGCCGGTTTACATCGCAATCCCGCTCGATATTGCCAAAATGGAAATCTCTGACCGCGATGTTTCCTACGGCTGGACAAGCGACGAGGATGTTTTGAAAACAGTTGCAGTAAAAATTGCTGCAAAGATTAACCACTCAAACAATCCTGTGATACTCGGTGACGCTCTTATCAAGCGTTTTGACGCAGAAATCGAGTACAAAGAGTTTGTTGAAAGAACCCGAATCCCTGTCACTAACTTCCTTATGGGAACGAACATTATTGACATGGATTACGAAAAGTACCTTGGCGGGTATTACTCAAAATTCAGAAACCCGGTTGCTCAAAAGCATCTTGAGCAAACAGACTGCCTGATTGCAGTCGGGCCGGTCTACACTGACCTGAACGCGTTTGGATTCAACCTTCCTTACAACATCAACGAGCAAATCGCAATCTACGGCACGCATACTTACGTGGAAGGCGTGCGCTACGAAAACATAAAAATGGTTGACGTCCTTGAATCGGTTGCAAGCCTTGTAACACCAAAGGACATCAGGGTTGAACAACCTTCAATCGGGTACGAGCACAAAGAAGCGTTGAGCGAGGAACTCACATCCGAATACATCTACCCGCGCATGCAGGAATTTATTAAAGAAAACGACATAATCGTGGCTGAAACAGGCATCATTCCTAACGGCATGTGCCAGATGAAATACCCGCACAATGTTGATTTGCAGACCCAGACCCTCTGGGGTTCAATTGGCTGGGCAACTCCGGCGGCGCTCGGGGTTTGTATTGCAAACCCGAAATCACGAGTTATCCTGATTACTGGCGAGGGTTCCCACCAGCTTACTGCAATGGAGATTGGGAACATGCTCCGACGCGGGCTCAAGCCAATCGTAATTGTCTTAAACAATCAGGGCTACACAATAGAAAGAGTGCTCTCTGACAGTCCGGACGATAGGTTCAACGATATCATGCAGATGAATTATTCAAAATTCGTGCGTGTTTTTGAGGGCGATATCTGGTCTACAAAAGTCACCACAGCAGAGGATTTTGACAAGGCGCTCAAGGTCACACAGATTATGAACAAAATGTGCTACATTGAAATCTGCACCAAGCCAATGGACATGCCGGAGCTCACAAAAGACATGATTGCGAGCATCAGAAGCAAGGCAACGAGTGATGTAAAATCAGCTCCGGCACAGTATTGCAATCAGACACCTGATTCAGGAAATCTTGAATCAATCGAGCTTAAGCCGGAAGCCAAAACCTCGCTTGATTTTGAAACGATTGTCCACAAAGGCTTAACGGAGGATGAATGAAAAAGCTTTACGTAATCTCCGGTTCCTCAGGGGTCGGCAAAGGCACTGTAATAAAAGAATTTCTGAAAAAGCACCCCGATTTCAGGCTATCTGTATCCTGCACCACGCGCACTAAAAGGCAGGGTGAGGAAGAAGGAGTCAATTATTTTTATCTTACAGAAGAAGAGTTCAGCTCCTGCATAGAAAACAACGAGTTTCTGGAGTGGGCAGAGTTTTCGGGAAACAGGTACGGAACAAAAAAAGAAATCGTTGAAAGCTGCTTAAAAAACGGCGAAAATCTTATCTTAGAGATTGACACCAAGGGCGCTTTGAACGTAAAATCCATCATGCCGGATTCTGTTCTAATCTTCATTGCCCCGCCATCATTGGAGGAGCTCGAGTCACGCCTTAGAGGGCGTCATACAGAGACTGAAGAAGCAATCAAAAAAAGGCTCGCTTCAATCAAACTTGAGATTCAGAATTCAGAGAAGTTTGATTACAAAATTGTGAACGACACAGTCGAAAATGCTGTGCGTAAGTTGGAAGAGATTATTTTAAACGGCTAATTTAGCTGGATTACAGACATGTTTGTAAATTTTTGTAAATTTTTTTATTCATGACATACCATGATTTGAAAATTTATAGTAGCATGCCATGTATCAACTATCCCCAAATCTCCTCCCAAAATTATTAGAGATAATACTTACACTGACTCTTAACGGGTCAGTTTTTTTATGCACAAGATTCAAAAGAATAAATCTCTAGCCAAGAAGCTCGCTCAAAATAGAAGCGTTCTCTTCAGCCTTAAGATTGTTAGAAATCTTGTTACGTTTGATATAAACCCGCAAAGCTTCCCTAATCAATTCACTTCTGGTTCTTTGCTCAGAATTGGCTAAACTGTCGACTTTGCTTAAAAAATCGTTAGACATTGAAATTAATACTCTTGCCATATTCCCTCCATATCAATCTTATTATATCATACAAATAATTTATCACAATAGTATATCTGTTTTATATTAATAATGTAACGATATGTAAACAAATCGTTACACAAAAAGGCAATTTTAGGAGCCATCAATACTTAATATATATAAGAGACTATAAAACGAGGATAAAATTATGTTTCCATTCAGATTTTCAAGCATAAACCAGGCGATGATAAGTCAGAATCCGCGTGATTCAATAAATCTTTTCTGGAACGAGCAAATGCTCAAGAGCCAGTCAAACGCAATGAGATTTATGACACCGGTATTTGATTTCAGCTCAACCTGGATGTATCCGGAATTTACACAGTTTGGAAACAATCTTTTGAACCCGATGCTTGCAGTTCAGCAGTGCATGAACAACTGGCAGAACAACAGCGGAGTGCAGAATCTTTGGTCACAAACACCATGGAATCAGCCATTCACAATGAACATACCATCTGCAAACAATACAACAAACACTTCAAACATGAGCGATGCTGACAAGGCTAAGTACAAGAAAATGGATCGTGAATACGAGGCTTTGAAAACATTAATCAACACATACAAGAATGTTGCTATTGCCAACAAATCAATCAACCCTGATTTGTTAGACAAGATTGAAGTAGCGCTTTCAAACAACGGTGCTGCTCCAAAAGACGCATCAGAAGGAGAAAAGAAGCGCCCGGCGATTGAAAGAAAGCTTGATGCTTTGAGAGATATTTACAACCAGCTTGACAAGAACGCTCTAAGAAAAGCGGTTTCTTCTCTTGAGACAAAGGATTACAATATTAAAGACATATTAGAAAAAGCAGGCTACAAGTTCAGCGCGAAAGAATACAGCTACAAGAATGCAAAAGACGCTGATTTGAACAACAAGCTTTCTAATATTCATACTGAAATTGCCAATATTGAAAAAGGCAAATCAACAGGACTCACAAAGCTTGAAGATATGGTAGAAACATTAGCAAGCAAAGCCGATGAAAGCAACGACATTTTAAGAAACATCAGCTACTGGAATGACAAGTACAAAGATAAGGAAGAACGCTCTATTATCAGATTCCTTACAACAAAAATGCAATCAAGCAATCTTGATTCAGACGATAGAAGCAATATTTACAACAAGCATGTAACTAAGCTTGTCAATGCTTTGAAATCAAGAGCAGAATACATGATGGCAAACGCAGAAGCATTTGATGAAGAGACTGTTCAAGCTCTTAGTGCTCAAATTACCAACACAGAAAAAGCTTTGGAATGCATGAGCGGGAAGCTTTCTGACAAAACAAAGGCAGAGGCTCTTTGCAAAGAGTTTGAAAAACTCTACATAATGCTCAGAAGAATGGAAGCTCAAAAGATTAATGTTGAACTTCAGCAGAAATACTCTTTCTTGAACGACATTTCTTCTACAGATGCAGACTTTATCAATGACGAGCTTATTGTTAAAGACACAGAAGCTGACTTGAAATCAGAAGGACTTGACGATGTTGACACAACACAAATCAAGCTGGAAAACTACAAGCCTGAGCCGAAAACAGCGCAGGAAGAAGTTGACGAGCTTGTTTCTGACAAAACCTTGAGCAAAGCTACAGACAGATTCACCCCAGCTAATGAAGTAGCAAACTGTTACAAGGATTCCGAAGGCAATTATTACACAGTAAAAGACGGAAAAATCATGAAACTTGACGACGTTGAATATGTTTACAGTAACGGCAGATGCGTAACAAAGGACAAGAAAATGCACAACATTGCTGATATTGTTGGCACAGAAGTCAAGGCTTCTGACATCAAGCCTGCAAAAGTTGAAGAAAAAGTTGAAGAAAAACCCGCTAAAATCACACAAAACAAAGAAGAAAAAACACTAGAAGAACAAGCAAAAGAATACGCAACAACCCTCAATAAATTAATCAATCATACTTCAGTAGAAGATGGGCTTAAGATTAAAAGCACAATAGAGAAAAAACTAAATGCTGAGAACATTTACTTAGTTTTAAAATCTTATAAAAATGACTTCAACAACAGACTCGGACTTGGCGGTCATGGCGGGCTTTGCGACCAGATAGATAATGAAGGAGACTTCTCTTTCTTCGCCTCCGCATTCAGCAGCGATGAAATCAAGGCTAGGGCTATTGCAAAAATTGTTGACTGTGTTCTAACATGGGCTGAAAATAATGATTTGCAAGGAGATTACTATACAGAACTTAAAAATTTAAGAGACAAGCCTGAAGAAGGAATTGAATCCGCAGAAAATTTACGTAAAAATGTCGAACTGGTTGATAAGTACATCGCTTGCATTATTGCAGAATATGAAACAGAACTAGATTAATATAACAGATGTAAGATTGGTATTTAAACAAGAATAGCCGGAAAATTTCCGGCTTTTTTTTGCATAAAAAAAGAACTAATACTAATTAGTTCTTTTTAAATGGTCGGGATGACACGATTCGAACGTGCGACCCCCTCGTCCCAAGCGAGGTGCGCTACCAAACTGCGCTACATCCCGATATTCAATTTTCAACCTAGTGCATACTTATCTTACTGTAAACAAAATAATAAATCAAGCTTTTTAATTTTGATGTATAATTACCATGCAATGATAAAACTATTGAGTTTAGAATCACAAACAATCACAAAGACCAGCAAAGCTGAAATTCTTGTCAAAACCCTTGTTAAACTTGGAGTTGACAGCATGTTCGGCTACCCGGGCGCTGCTGTTTTGAGTATCTATAACGAACTTTCAAAAACAAAAGAAATCAAACACTACCTTGTGCGCCACGAACAGGCAGCCGTGCACGCAGCAGAAGGCTATGCCAGAATTAGCGGTAAACCAGGAGTGGTGCTCGTAACATCAGGTCCGGGATTCACAAACACAATTACAGGCATTGCAAACGCTTTTGCTGACTCTACCCCGCTCGTTGTGTTTGCAGGTGACGTCTCTTCAACCGGAAAAGATGGAAAAGTGTTCCAGAATGTGGATATCACATCCATTGCCGGAAGCTGCTGCAAAAAATGCCTTACAATTGGCGAAAATGAGGACATCTCAAAAGTCGTTGAACAAGCGTTCTTTGAGGCAAACTCCGGAGTCAAAGGCCCCGTAATAATTGCGCTTCCAAGAAACATTCTTGAGGCAGAATGCAACCCCACAGATGAGGACTTTATTCCGCCAGCCTGCACAGAAAAAAACTACACAAGCAGGATTGAGGAGCTCAAAAATCTTATCAGGTCAGCAGAAAAACCGCTCGTTCTTGTGGGTGGCGGAAGCATTAATTCAGCAGAAGAGATAGAAAACTTTGTCTCCAAAATCCAGTGCCCCGTAGTCTCAACCCTCATGGGAATCGGGGTTTACCCTTCTGAAAACAAGTTTTACCTCGGAATGATTGGACTAAACGGAACAAACTCTGCAAACACTGCGCTCAATCAATGCGACCTCTTAATCGCGCTCGGCGTAAGTTTTTCAGACCGCTCAACCTGCAAAAAAACAAACTTTGTGCCTAATTCTAAAATCGTAAGCGTGAACATCAAAAACAGCCCTAATGAATGCGAGCTCCAGATTAACGCTGATGTGAAAGAATTTTTAAGCCAGTTTCTTGCTCAAAAAACAGATTTCGAGCCTAAGAAAAAATGGCTCATACAAATTGATTCGCTCGAAGAAGTCTTTGAGCCGTCAGAATCAAAACCTGAATGTCTGCACTCATCTTACGTTCTTGAAACTGTGTCAGAGTTTACAAGGTACTACGAGCCGACTGTTGTAACCGATGTCGGTCAGCACCAGATGCTTACAGCCCAGTTTTTTAACTTCAACAAGCCGCGCAAATTCATAACCTCGGGCGGGCTTGGAACAATGGGGTTCGGACTTCCCGCTGCAATCGGCGCTCATATTGCAAACCCTGGGAAACTTGTGCTGAATATAACAGGAGACGGATCTTTTCAGATGAACCTTCAGGAGCTTGCAACCTGCCGCGAACACAACATTCCTGTGAAAATTATTATCATGAACAACAGCTACCTCGGAATGGTGCGTCAGATGCAGGAAAAAATCTACAACACACGGTATCAGGTTGAGATGATTAACCCTGATTTCACAAAGATTGCAGAAGCTTATGACCTCTTTGCAGTCCGTGTTAAAAGAAAAGAAGAACTTGTTCCGGCGCTCGAAAAGGCTATAAACCATCAAGGTACGGCAATTATTGACGTGGCGATTGATTCGTTTGAAAACATATAAAAAAACCTCCTATTATAAAATGGAGGTTTTATTTTTAAATTTAAATCCCTTTTCCTGCTTTTTCCGCTTACGCCTTATTTATTGAGTACCTAATCCAGCAAAGCCTCAAGAATTGCTGCATTTTTACCCGCCATTGTATTAGCTTTTACACGACTCTTGTACATGTAGCTTCTAAGCGCTTCTCTTATTAGTTCAGAACGTGTTCTGTTTTCGCCTTCTGCTACCTGGTCGATTCTGTCCAAAAACTCTTCGGGCATTGAAATAAGTACTCTTGCCATATATTTCTCCTTTACTATGTAATGACTTTCGATATCCTGTATATATAAAGTCATGAAGAGAAAAAAAATTGCCTTTTTTGATTTATTTTATTAAGTTTTGTAAAGAAAGAATCGAAAAACCAGGCAGTTAGACAGCCGGGAGGGGCTGCAAGATTTGTAGCAGGGTGGAGCTAAAATTACAACAATCCCAACGCCACCGCCGGTGCCTGATTGGCAGTAGAAAGCAAGGTCGCGGATGCCTCTTGAAGGATTTGCCACTTGATATAGTCGCTGGATACCTCGGCAATGTCTGCGTCCCGCAAGGTCGAGAGTGAGGAGACGAGGTTCTCGTACTGGATTGAGATTTCTTCCAGCACGCTTAAGAAGCGGTTGGACGCAGAGCCGATTTCAGTTTGCTTTGTATTGAGTTCTGAAAGAATAGTATCAAGGTCTTCAAGTGCCTTACGTGCACCTTCGGAGGTTGAAACATCTACTGAGAGATTGAAATCAAAGTTAAGGTCTATTGAGATTGAGCTGTCCGGATCACCTCCTATTCCGCCAAAGATAAAGTCAGGGGAGTTACCGGGTTTGTTATCGGGGTTTGGGGGCGGGCCCGGTTGAGGAGGCGTGGTTGGACCTGGAGTGTCTGATGTTGTGTAGGACAGCTGGTTTGAAGGGCTGTTTTTGTGTTCTACTTTTTGGATTTGTGTGAGTGCGCCAAGATTTAGAGATGAAAGCAGGGAGCTGCCGCCGGAAATGCTTTCAAGGTAAGCATCAGACGAGGAGCTAAATGTAACCTTTCCGTCAGTTATTAAGCCGGTGATACCATAGGGGGTCAGTTTGGAGAAGAGGTCGGAGAGGGTATCGGTCTCGTTTAGTTGGATTGTTGTAGTGGTACCGTTTGCGAGGTGGATGCCGAGGGAGCCGCTGCCATGGTTGTAGGATGGGAGGGAGGAAAGAGTTGAAGAGTTAGTGATTGTCGCGGTTCCTGTAAAACCTAACGTAGTGCTCATTGTGTTTGTGTATGTTTTATCATATGACTGTGATAAATAAAGCTTGTCAACTAGGTTTGAACCGCCATCTAAAGCCACAAGATGCATTCCACTGGAGCTTGAAAATCTAAACTTGTGTCCGGATTCTATGCTGCGCACATCAAACCCGTAGGAAGTAAGTTGGGTTGTTAAGTCTCCAAAAGTTTTTGTCGCATCAATATAGATAGTTTGAGTCGTACCGTCATCCTTTTGTAGCAGTACATTACCGGATGTTATATCTCGTGAACCCAGTGTTACGCTAGAGGAAAGGTTTTGCATATAAACAACTCCTATGGCAGGTATTGAAAGACTTGAATTAAGATTTTTTATATTACTCATAGAAGCAATAAAGCCAGAGGCTGAAATGCTGCCAATAGTATGCTTATAACCTTCATCTGCTGATATAGACCCGTTAAAATAAAGATTCCGCAATCCGCATGATGAATTGTCGCCATCAATACTAAACCAGCCTATAATCCCGCCGCCATTCTGAACTTTGCCAACATTAATACTGCAGTCACTCCTAAGATTACTCAAAATTGAATCGCCATCAACTTTACCGCAAACACCTCCTACTCCGACTGAGCCTGATGCTTGACCTGTACCTGTAATACTACCTGTTGTAAAACAAGAGCTGAGTGTTGAATCAGATAAAGTACCACAGAGCCCTCCAACCACAAACTCAGCAGTAATGTCCACATCAGCATAACATTCAGATATAGTAGTAAATTGAGCATAATTGACTAATCCCCCGCCCTCGCCGGTTGAAGTTATTTCTCCGGAAACAAAACAGTTGAATATTTCACCGCCATCAAAATTAGCTGCAATCCCACCCGTATCGCTAGTAGTATTTATATCCACATTACTAAGTCCCAAATTCCGGACTGTAACATTACTGGTATTCATGAAAAGTCCTCCTTGAGAAGAAGTTAAGTTATTTATTGTATATCCGTTACCAACAAATACAATAAAAGCGACAGTAGAGTCATA
>CANAXK010000032.1 GCA_947365485.1 uncultured bacterium | reverse complement strand
TCAAAGAAATATCTTTGAAAACCGGTAAATCAGAAGTAACTATTTCGCAGTGGATTAAAGTTCATCTGGGCAAGAAAATCACTGATATTAGACGTGAAGTAAAAGATTATCTGAAAAAAGAGAAGGATGATGTAAAGGCCGCAAAAGAATTGAATATGGATATTAAATCAATTCAGGATACCCGTCTAAAATACGGAATTGTTCATAAGGCTTCGCGTTTTGATTTGTATCAGGAAAGAAGGAAACAAATCTTTCAGATGTTTAGAGAAGGTGCTGGCATAAACGATATAACTCAAAAATTTGGTGTTACTCCAAAATGTGCATATAATTATCGTGCTGATTATTTAGAAGAAGAACTCAACGTAATGCATAACTCGGAAGAGGATAAAATTCGCTATATTAAAACAAGACTTGATTCTGGAGTCCAGCCTGATGATATTATAAAAGAACTTGGCGGACTTGGAAGAGGGTTGTGTAATAAAATTCTTGAAGAACGCGCAATTGCAGAACGCAGTGTTAAAGCTCTCTATAAAGAAAAAGTCACAAATCTGATAGTGGACAAACTCCGCTCCGGCATGACCTTGCACCAAATTGAAGAAGAAACCAATATCCCGTTTGGAATATTGGTTAAATACGCTACGGCAGGAGATAAAAAAAGTGCCAAAATTGTAAATAATATTTTTCGGGCAAGGTATATTATGGATAGGCTGCGAGAAGGCTTGAATATTGAGGATGTTGCAAAACTCCTTAATGTAGACAGAACAACTGCTTATAGATACCTTGGAAAAGATAATATTAGAGAACTGCGTGAGCTAAAACGAAACGCGATTTTGGAAGCCAGAAAAAACAAACCAAAATCATAAACCCTCGTAAATCTCGTTGTATTTTGCAATGATTTCAAAGCTCCAACGCGAATCGTACTGCATGGCGTTCTTTATCAGTAAATTCCAACTGGACGGATTTTTTGAATACAGATTTAATGCCTTTGATAACGCAGCCAGATAAATTTCTGTTGCGTCTTCATTCACAAGCAGCGAGGTCTTTGTCTTGAACCCGCAACCGTATGTTATGTCGTCAAAAATGTCTGATATTGTATCGTTGTAGATACCGCTTCTGGAAGCAATTGGAATGCAGCCATATTTCATTGCAACGTAATGCATGGCTGATGTGACATTGGCACGCTTTGGAAGCAGTATCATGTCTGATGAGGCGCAAAACCGTGCAATGTTTATTTCCCCGTCAATAAATACCCATCTGCCGTTAAGCGCATGGTTGCTTTCCAAAAACTCAACCCAGGATTTTATGTAACTGCTCTCTAAACCTCCGGCAACTGAAATAATAACCTGAATGTTCTTGTTCAACTCAAAAAGCTTTAATATGGAGTTGAATGCAATGTCTACTCCTTGCTGGAAAACCTCGGGCGTGAATGTGCCTAATATTAGCGGAGATTCGTAGAACGAGTCGAGATACCCGCGTATTGCAAATTCTTCGTCTTTAAAAAGAGTGCGGTCAATAAACTTTGTCGTAATCCTGTCTTTTGAAAACTCTCTTAACAAAGCCCTCTTGTTTCTGTGCCTGTATTCCCTGAAGTTTTCAGGCGTGAAAGGCTGGTAAATACTCTCTTCCTTTGGCTCATACCCGTATGAGATGTAAGCGCTTTTTGATTTTGTTTTTTCTAAGCGCTTGGACATTTTTCCTGAGAGCTCCGGAGCGTTGAAGATTTCCTCGTAGTAGGTCTTGGATTTCACAGCCCAGCTGTCAGATTTTTTGATTGAAAAATACATCGGGTTGTAGAACAAATCATCCTCGTAAGCCATTTGCGGAAAAAGCTTGAGTATTCTTGCGTTCATCCGGTTGAATAGAATGTTTTCATCAATGTCTTCGCACTTGTCAACGAACTTGCGGAACTTGAGATAGTTCTTGTAGATAAATTCAAGGCACTCTCGCATCTGGTAAAACTTTTTAGTGTTGTGCAGGTTGAAAAGCGAGGCAATGCACTTTTTGATAATTTTATCCCTGCAAAGCTTTTTCATGCCCTTTCTGTCAACAAGGTTTATTGCAGCCCAGAAAGATTCGTACTTGTTTGATTCAATTGCCGAAAAGTCTTTTATGGTCTGGAAAACTTTTATCGAATTTGAAATCTTGCCTTCAAATTCCGCGCCGAGGAAAAACGGGATGTTTTCTGTGTGAATGATATCCGGCTTAAGGCTCTGGGCGCAGATTCTTGCCGATTTTATGAAAGGCGCAAGGTTTTGGAGTCTTGAAATATCCTTTGACTCTGAAAACGCTGGTGAGTAAATTCCGTAGACCGTAATATTGTCTCGTGTTTTCGGGTATTTGTACAAAGTTGCGTGTTGAACTCTGTTTTGCAAAAAGAAGTCAAAACTTATAGAAGTCTTTTCAAGTCCTTCAGGAGTACCTATTACAGGAGTTAGAACGCAAAAATCTTTGTCAGGATACTGTCTTTTGAATGACTGAATGTAATCTACAGGAGGCTTATCAAGAGTTAGGTATAAGATTTTTTTGAAACTTTGTTTTTTGTCTCTTTTGACAAGCGCTCTAAGATATTTTTTGAACACCCTGATTTTGAGTTCAAGCTCGTATTCAATTCCTTTATTATCAGTTTCCATAATTTTCAAGGTATCATGTCATCAGGATTAAATCAAGTAAGCTATTGACAGAATTTCGGGTTCCGGTGTATACTTAAATGCAAAGGAAAAAGAATGAAAAACTTACACTTTGAATTAACAAACAATTCATCCTCCTGCTCATCCAAGTTGCTTTTGGGACTTGAATGATTTTTGATGTCTAGTTTTTTTAATAAAAGAATTTAGCAAAAGATAAGTCCCGCAAACTGGCAGGGGCTTATTTTTTATTGTCGTGTTGATGAAAGGATAAAAATGAATTTAACAGTTAATAATATAAATAGTAGACCAACCTTTAGAGGACCGCTCGACGGCGCAGTAACAGGGATTCTTCGAACCTGCGATATGAGTGAGATGGTTAACGCTGTCGGGATTGATATAGGAGCCATGGTTATTCCAAGAGCCTACTATGATACAAAAGCAAGAAACAAATACGCAGGAACAGAGACTTTAATCCGTGAAATCAGCGGAACATTCATCAACTGCCTCGCTGCTGGGATTTTTGCAAAATACATTTCTAAAGTCGCGTCAGAAGATATTATGAAGGATGTCAAAATCAACCACAAAAGTTGGTACTCTAAGGAATCTCTTGAGACTTTGAAATCAGCATGGGATGAAACAGAAAACCTTAAAGGTTATGTTGAAAATGTCTTTGATAATCTTTCAGGCAGAGACGGCAAAGGTGTAAATAAGTTCAAAGATATTAGTTGGGATAAAATTGACTGGGTTGATGAAGAACGCTGGAATCGGATTCAGTGGCAAAACCGCGAATATAAAAATATTCAGGATAAGCTGAAAACCCGTGAAGGATTCACAGAGACTTTTACAAAACTAATAGAGGATAAAACCATTGTTGACAAGGACAGAAAAAATGTCTTGAAGATAATGGAGCAGCGGCTCACTAACGCACTTGGCGCAGGGCGCGACACCGAGCTTAATATCGGGAAAAATAAGCTTTCTGCAAAACTAGAGAATATACTGCGCGATTCTCATGACATGGCAAAGGATATTTTTACAAACAAGAGCGTAAATGCTGACGCTGCTATTAAGAAGATTGCAAAAATCAATAAGATAAAAGCTTTCGGTGCGATTGCAGGAGCTTCTGTTCTTGGGCTTACAAACCAGTTTATCAACAGAAAAATCACAGAAAAGCGTACCGGCAAAAAAGGGTTTGTGGGCGAGATTGATTTTACTTCAAGCAACAGGACTGAGAAGAAAAAAGACGAATTTTTGTGGCTCAAAAAATTTGCAGCAAGTGCTGGCATGGCTGCAATGGTGATAGGTGTTATGCGGGTAAAAAATCTAAAGGATTTTGCGCGCAAGCTTGAGTTTACCGGCCCGGTGACAAGCGGAAACGCGATCAAAACAGTCTACGCGTTCAACATTATCGGCAGGTTTATGGCCGCAGATAACGGTACTGAGCTTCGAGAATCTATGACAAGAGATTATTTTGGATTCCTGAATTGGCTTGTATTTGGCGGCTTTGCTGCAAAAGGTGTTGCAAATCTTCTGGACAAAAAGGGGGATAAACTCTTTAATTACACAAAGGATGGCAAGGGGTTAAAGCACTGGCTCAATGACATGAGTCTCAAGACCCACAACGAAATTGTAGCAAAGGGCAAGGAGTTTGCAAAGAAAAATATCTGGAAGCTCAACCTTGCGCATGCAGCCGGGCTTGCTTATTCAGCGATAACTCTCGGGATACTGCTTCCGATGGTGAATGCTAAGATGACTGAATACAGGAGCAAGGCAAACAAGAGTTAGCGTGTTCCCTCCCTAAACGGGGAGGGTTAGGGTGGGGTGCAGCACTTTTTAAATAAAATATAGTTCCTGTATAATACCAATAATTTTGTTCAGGAAGTTCTTGTACTTAATCCTGTCAGCTGCGCCTGAAAGAACAATGTCTGCGCAGGCTTTGCACGGTCTGATGTGGACTTCTGCTTTCTCGTTAGCGTTATTGTAAATAAAGTCAGCAGAATCACCAAGTCCGCGTTCTTTGGCTCTTACGTAGAATCTTTCTTTTTTGATATCTTCTTGAATATCAACATAGATTTTGAAATCAAAAGCGTCTTTAACTTTTTCTGTAAGCGTAAATAAACCTTCTGAAATAATAATTTTAGAAGGTTTAGCTAAAGTATAATTATCATGACGAATAGCAGTGCCGCTCATGTCGTATTTTGGAAGGTAAGTAGCCTTGCCTGACAACAATTCCTTGATGTGCTTGCTCATCAATTCCAATTCAAGTGCTTGCGGCACATCCAAATCGTAATTTTTTGCAAACTCGGAAAAGCTTCCAGCAGCCTTAACCATTTCAGAACGGTCATAGTAGTAATCGTCTGTGTTAACGCGCGTAATTGCATCTTCGATGTTAAATTCTGTCGGGAAAGATTCAATCGTGTCAATCAAATCCATAGTAATTGTAGATTTCCCGCTTGCAGTCTCGCCAGCAATCCCAATTGAAGCCGGCATCTGGATTCTTCCTGAAAGGTAGCCCGCAATTTTTTTGATAACAAACGGGTTATAGTCTAAAAGGATTGACCCTTCTGTATTTAGTTCTTTTTCAAAAACGATATTTAAGTAATGCTCAATCTTCTCGCATAAGCTGGTTGGTTTAGTTTGTGAAGTTGTTTTAATTATATTTTGTATCATAAAATCTAATCTTTATCTTCCTTGTTATATTATACACAAATTAAAACAAAAGAAAAGATTTTTTTGCCCTTCCAAAATTAAAATTTTACATAATTTAATAATCCTGTTTTAATATTCTTGCCGCAAATTTTTTCTTTAAATTTTTCCGTCACTTACTGCCAAGCCTAAGTTACATCCCCATGACTTCTTTTTCAACTCTTCTTCAGACAGTAAACCTCCATTAGGATATTGATAATAAAGTACTCCATCTGAGCCCATATAATTACCAACAGGTTTTTCTATTTTCCAGCCCCATCCTTTCAGAAAAGTACATATATTCCCATTGGAATCATAAACCACTTCACCATGAGCAACAAACATTCCATCAACAATACCAACTACAATTGTTTCATCTGGTCCGATGCCATCAAAATAGTTTATTGCTTTTTCAATATTGCTTTCTGCATTTTGCATAGCAGACTTTTCAAAAAGCTTTGAAATATCTTGATTGCTATAATTTTCAAAATTTCCGACATTATTCCAAAATTTTGCCCAATTTCCAGATTGTTGTGCCTCAAATATTGCTGTCAAAGTAGTATTTATACTAGAAGAATTGTTATAACTATAAGCCTCTCCGCCATTCAGCTTCCAATCAGATATAAATCTGTCCACATCAATCCTCCCCCCTTCCCCCATATAATCATACACGTTCAACCCAACGCCTGGAAAATTCCCGCGACCATACACGTCCTCTCCAACCTTCTCTAACCCATATCCCCTGTCACCAACCCTCTTCGGCTCGTCACCAACCTCCTTAGACCCACTATCCCCAAGCGCACCATTGTCCCCCTGTCCGGCATCACCAACACCGACAACAGCCTTACTCTTTACCTCGATCACAGCCCCCTTAATGTCCCCCTTGTCATCATACACAAAGGTAATCCTGTGCTCTACATTGTCAAGGCTTCCGTAATCGTTCTTAATCTGGTCTTCAATCTCTTCTCTAAGCTTTGCCTCGTTCTCCTCAGTCGGCTCAATCGTAACCATCTTTCCGTCCTGGAAGAATCCAGCCTGATAAGAATCCGCAAACCCTTTGTCATTATTATCACTGCCTGAAACCTTGTTCTTGTCACCCATAGAGCCACTCCAATCGGCTCCCTCACCAGCTGCAGGCTGGAAGTTTATTCCCGGCATATATGTGCCGTTTAAATCCTTAATCCTATTGTCGTTAATCCTATGAGACACATCTCCGCCGCCTCCCGGTAATTCATCCGGATTTTCCGTATCTACTCTGTTTTGGTTGTTTTCAGTCTCATCTTTAATCAAAACATTCTTCACGAGTGCTGCCAAATTCGGACACTCTTGCACCAACTTCTGGTACAACTTCAACTTAGCTTCGTCTACACTCTTGCAAGTAATTATATCTTTGGTAATGTCCTTTAAAATCTCCAAGCCCTTCCCGCTCTTTAAGAAACTTACAATCTCGTCCATGTGCTTCCCTGCATTCTTGAACACATTAGTTAACCCGCTCAAAGACAACTTCACAGTGCCAGAACTAATCCCCGGCACAACCCCCAAAACAGACGCAAGACTGTCATAGATAAGGTGCCAATTAGCTGCCTCATTTGTACTCATATCATCAGTCCTGAACGGCAAACTATTCGCGTAATCATTGAAACTGTAAGTATAATTGTGTAAAGCCCCATGCATGCTTATCGCAAAATCTGCAACCCCTGCAGCTTCACCCACAACCGGCACAAAATCTAACCCCGTCATCACTATATTATACGCCGGCTCCGATGAAACCGCCGCGTTAATCTCTCCTACATGATAAGTCGGATCAATCGCCATAATGATGGCCGTTCTGTAATCTCCGGACTTCACAAGCTCACTCATCTTCTCAGCCTTGTCCTTAGCCCCGAGCTCCGGAAACGCAACGCAAACAGCAGCTTTGAACGTAGGCGAGTCTAAAACATCCTTGACAAAAACTTTAACCTTGTTCTTCCAGCTACTGTCATTACTTGTAACGCCTCTCGTCATCGCTGTCGCAGTCTTTGGCAACACAATCCCGCTCTCCAAATCCTTTGCAGCAGCTTCAACCGAGACCCCGCTTATGTATTTGGACGCAAAGCTTGTAAGAAAGCTCTGTGCGCTCATCATCTCCTCGTTCGAAATCTTCGGATTCTTCGATTTCAAAAACTTCTCAAACGACCTGTAACTAATCTCGCCAGCACTTTCAAGATACTGCTCAAGCTGCAATGCATTCTTGTTTACCACCTCTTTCATTGCGCTAGATTTCTTCACCAACGCCTCCTGCACGCCCGAATCAATGCAGCTTGCTATCGTGTTTACAACAACCTCCAAATTCGGTTCCTTGTCGTACTTTAGAAGCACTGCCGTGATTGTATCTCTGTAAGAATCAAGGCTTGTGACATCCTTCCGTGTTTTTGCCTGAATTTGCTTAAGAACACTCGGGTCGCTATATATTTTGCTTTTTATGTTCTGCAAGTTTTTTGGAAGGATTGAAGTTTCCGGCTCCAGGGATGGATGGCGTTTAGCATAAGCAGTATTCAACACCTCGGCATTCCTGCTAATCCCTGCATTGAAATTCTTTATAAACAAATCCGCCAACGCCTTCGTGTTGTACGAATACACCCCCTTCACAGCTAAAAAAAACTTCCTCTTCGCAAACACAAATCCGCAATCCTGCTCCTGAGCCCTGTAAGACTTCGAACCTTTTGTAAACTTATTGTCACTAAAAGTCTGCAATGTGCTATTCGTCGCCTCACTTATAACCCGCTCAACTACCTCAGAATTGTAATCATCCCCCAACTCCTGTCTCAACTGCTTTCGCATAGCCTCAGCTAACTTCGCTAAATCCTCACTCGCCATCTGTCTAATCCTATTAAACTTTGACCCGCGTGACCCCGTTGAAGTACTCCTCGGCTGAGCATTCGTATAATCCCGCCCAAATACTTCTTCAGCAATCGATGAATCCTGCCTGTAACTCTTCGCAATGTCCACCTTATGCGCTACGCCAACCTCTTTCATGTCCACATTGTTGTACGTCAAAAAAAAGTTGTTGTTCACAACTAGAGGCGAAACTCCTGGACTCTTCGAAACCTGAGGCGCAGGTGCAGCCTCAACAGACATTTCCTCTTTTACATCGCCACTCTGCTTTGTTTCCTTGAGCCTGAGCGCAGCTTGAACAAGGTTGGAAATATTGCGGTTTGAGGTAAAAATGGACATACGTATACTCCTTACCTCATGGTTTACGGCTTGGTGAGGAGAAAACTTTAGGGCTTGATAAAAAAATGTTACAAATTTTTACAAAAGTAGGAAATCAAGCTCACTCCTTGTATTATTATCTTGAATTATATATAATACCCTTGTAGTGTTTAAGCAAATCACACTTAAAAGGAGAGAGTTATGTTGAAAAAACAAATGGGGTTAAAGTCATTGTTTGCAGCATTGTTCGCAATGATTTTGACAGCTCCTGCGTTTGCGGGAGAAGCTTCTCTTGTAGTTCCAAACATCAAGGCAGAAAGTCCTGAAAGCTACACGCTTTTGCTTATCGGGCTTGCAGTATCTGTGGTTGGTGTTATTTTCGGGCTCATAGAGTTTTTAAGAGTAAAGAAAGTTGAAGTTCATGAAGCAATGAATGCTGTCGGGAACACAATTTTCGAAACTTGTAAGACCTATCTTGTTCAGCAGGGTAAATTCCTGCTCGCGCTGGAAGTCTTGATTGGTCTTTGTATTGCATTCTATTTCTGGTATTTGCAGGGAATGGAATTGAAATCAGTATTAATTATTCTGGGCTGGTCAGTTCTTGGTATCTTAGGTTCATACCTTGTTGCATGGTTTGGTATCAGAATGAACACTTTGGCAAACTCAAGAACTGCATTTACCGCTCTTAAAGGGAAACCTCTTGATATTCTTAATATTCCGCTTCAGGCAGGTATGAGTATCGGGGTTTTACTTGTATCAATCGAACTTATTATGATGCTTGTAATCCTTTTGTTCGTTCCTGGCGAACTCGCAGGGGCTTGCTTTATCGGTTTTGCAATCGGTGAATCACTGGGTGCTTCTGCACTCCGTGTTGCAGGCGGTATCTTTACAAAAATCGCAGATATCGGCTCTGATTTGATGAAAATCCAGTTCGGTATCAAAGAAGACGACCCGCGTAACCCTGGTGTAATCGCAGACTGCACAGGCGATAACGCAGGCGACTCAATTGGACCTACAGCTGACGGGTTTGAAACTTACGGTGTAACAGGCGTTGCGCTGGTAAGCTTTATCCTGCTTGGCGTGTTCAAAGATTTTCAGGTGCAGTTGCTTGCATGGATTTTCACAATGAGATTCCTGATGATTATCACATCTGTAATCGCATACTGGATTAACGGAGCAATCACAAGAGTTTTTGCTGTGAGCGCTAAGAAATTTGATTTCGAAGCTCCACTTACTTCTCTTGTTTGGATTACTTCAATCCTTTCAATTTTCATGACATTTGGCGTAAGTAATTACCTGCTGAAAGATATGGGCGGCAATCTGTGGCTCGTATTGTCAATAATTATTTCTTGCGGTACTTTGGGTGCTGCACTTATTCCGGAAGCTACAAAAGTATTTACAAGCCCTAAGGCTAAACACACACACGAAGTTGTTGTCGCTTCAAAAGAAGGTGGAGCTTCGCTCACAATCCTTTCTGGTATTGTATCAGGAAACTTCTCCGGATTCTGGATTGGCGCAATCGTTGTATTGCTTATGGGACTTGCTTACTTTGCAAGCTTGCAGATTCCAAACGAGGTAATGATTTATCCGTCAGTATTCGCGTTTGGTCTTGTTGCTTTCGGCTTCCTCGGAATGGGTCCTGTAACAATCGCTGTAGACAGCTACGGCCCTGTTACGGATAACGCTCAATCGGTTTATGAATTATCACTGATTGAAGAAATTCCGAATGTTGCAGAAGGTATTGAAAAATACTACGGATTCAAACCTGATTTTGAAAACGCAAAAACATACCTTGAAGAAAACGACGGTGCTGGTAATACTTTCAAGGCAACTTCTAAACCGGTGCTTATCGGTACAGCAGTTGTTGGTGCTACAACAATGATTTTCTCATTGATTCTTGTAATCAAAGAAACTCTTGGTATTCAGCCAGAAATGATTCTAAACTTGTTGAATCCATACACACTATTAGGCTTTATTGCTGGTGGTGCGGTTATTTACTGGTTTAGCGGTGCTTCAATGCAGGCTGTTACAACAGGTGCTTATTCAGCAACTGAATTTATTAAAAACAATATCAAATTGGGTGAAGCAGATGATAAGTGTGCAAACCTTGCTAATTCAAAAGAGGTTGTAAAGATTTGTACTCAATACGCTCAAAAAGGTATGTATAATATCTTTATCGCTCTATTTGGTTTTGCGCTTGCGCTTGCTTGTCTTTCAGCTCCTGTAGGGGATGATGCAGCTCCTGTATCGTTCTTTGTAAGCTATTTGATTGCGATTGCCGTATTTGGTCTTTTCCAGGCTGTATTTATGGCAAATGCTGGCGGCTGCTGGGATAACGCTAAGAAGATTGTAGAAGTTGACATGGCGGAAAAGGGAACTGACCTTCATGCTGCAACTGTAGTTGGTGATACCGTCGGTGACCCGTTCAAGGATACTTCATCAGTTGCAATGAACCCGATTATCAAGTTTACAACGCTTTTCGGCTTGCTTGCGATGGAAATTGCAATCAACCCGGCTTTCAAGGCTCATGCTAAGATTGCAGGCGGTGTAATTCTTATTGTTGCATTAATCTTTGTAGTTCGCTCATTCTATGCAATGAGAATACCTGCAAAGAAATGTGAAGAATAGGGCTCTATATTTTTTAGAAAGGCGCGCTCTTTTGGAGCGCGCCTTTTTTTCTTCCAATCCGTAACTTCCGCTTTGAGGGTGACCCGTCGCCCCATTCCCCTCTAGTCGTCCTACCCATCTCACCCGCCCCAATGTTCTTTTCTTTTTGCTTATTTTTTTCTTTTTAGTAAAGAAAAAGTAAGTATTGATTAAGATTTTTGTTTGCATTAACATTAGAATGTTAAGAGAAATATTTTACTAATAAGAAGGAGTAAAAATTATGAGTAAAAGAAAAGTAGCTATTAACGGATTCGGTAGAATCGGTAGAAACACATTAAGAGCAGCTATCAGAGAAGGTATTTTTGAAGAATTAGATTACGTTGCAATCA
>CANAXK010000031.1 GCA_947365485.1 uncultured bacterium | reverse complement strand
AGATGGTGCCGTTTTTGCTCGAGACAAGAATGATAGAGCTTGGCGCTGATTTTGTTGCAGAAAAACCATGGGCTGAACACGTAGAAGTTGACAGACACCTGATTACAGGGCAGAACCAGAAATCAGCACTGCTACTTGCCGAAAAGGTGGTAGAATACTTCACTGAGCAATAAATTTTTTCACTTAATACTTCTTTACTCTTTGTATAAAATTCTTTAGGATGGTATTATAGAAATGGTAACAGAAGGATTTTTGGGAAATGAATTATCACAATATTACAAAAGACGATATGCTAAACGGAGACGGGCTCAGAGTTGTGCTCTGGGTGTCAGGCTGCACACACCACTGCCATGGCTGCCAGAACCCGATTACGTGGGATGTTGCAGGCGGCCTGCCATTTGACAAGGCAGCAGAAGACGAACTGTTCGAAGCTCTAAGCAAGCCGCACATTTCTGGTATAACATTCTCCGGCGGCGACCCTCTACATCCTTTTAACAGAGACGAAGTTTTCAGACTCGCAAAAAGAATCAGAGAAGAGCTTCCTGAAAAGACACAATGGCTCTACACCGGATTCTTGTGGGAAGAAATCAAAGACATTCCTGAAATCGCGCTGTTGGATGTGGTTGCAGAAGGAAAATTCGTTATGGACCTGCTCGACCCTAAAATCCACTGGGTTGGAAGCTCAAACCAGAGAGTAATCGATGTTAAGCCAACTCTTGAAGGCGGAGAAATTGTTTTACATAATACATAATTTGAAAAGGAGATTTTAAAAATCTCCTTTTTTTGATATAATAATATCAAAAGGCTTATGGTATCTTAGGAGGAAAGTATGAGAGAACGCGAAAGCAACGTATTGTCTTTATTAGAAGATAAGACAAATAATTATGCAAGAAAAATTGCGCTCGGTATGAAAACCCCGTTCGGCTGGAAAGAACTGACTTATGACGGTCTTGGCCTGATGTCTAGAAGACTTGCAGCTTACCTCATGAACGATTTGGGACTCCAGAGAGGGGAAAAACTTGCAATCCTGTCTGAATCAAAACCTGAATACGGAGCATGTGTGTTCGCGTCTGTAATTTCAGGCTTGATAACCGTTCCTCTCGATATCAAGCTCACAAAATACGAATTGCAGTCAATCTTGAGCGACTGCCTTCCTTCTGTTATGCTCGTATCACAGAGCTACATTGACAAGGCGCTCGAGCTTCAAAAAGTTATTCCGTCTCTCAAGCATATAATTGTTATGGACGAACACCCTGTAAACGATGATTTGCAGAGCATTTACACTATTCCGAATAACTATACCTGCAAATGGAGACACCGTTCAAGAAAGTCAACAGTGTTCATAATATACACTTCCGGCACAACCGGAAAACCAAAAGGGGTTGAAACAACTTTCGGAAACATGCTGACCCAGCTCAACGACCTTAAGGTTGCGTTTGACAGCATTCTTCCAAGAGGGGATGTAAGGATTTTATCAATCCTGCCTATGAACCACCTTTTCGAGATGACAGTCGGGTTTACGACTTTCCTCAACCTCGGGTTCTCGGTCTATTACACCCACAACCTTAAGCCAAAAGATATCCTGAACACAATGAAGGACAGAAAAATCAACTTCATGATTGTAGTACCTGCTTTCCTGAAGCTCTTAAAAACAGGCCTGGAAGCTGAAATGAAGAATACTTCAAAATTCTCGCAAAAGATGTTTCCGATTCTTTACCACTTTGCAAAATTCGTGCCATTTATCTGGGCTAAGAAACTTATGTTCAGAAAGATTCACAACTGCTTTGGTGGCGCGTTCAAAGGCTGTATGTCAGGCGGAGCGCCGTTGGATTTGAATGTTGCGAAGTTCTTCCAGAGAGTCGGGATTCAGGTTTACGAGGTTTACGGACTCACAGAAACAAGCCCGATTGCAACAATTAATATCGAAAGACATAGAGACCTTCGCTCTGTAGGTAAACCGCTTCCTAGCTACGAAGCAATGACAGACCCTGAAACAGGCGAGCTTCTTCTAAGAGGTCCTTCTGTAATGAAGGGTTACCACAATCAGCCGGAATTAACCGCAGAAGCGATTGACGAAGAAGGTTGGTTCCATACCGGTGACATTGCTAAAATCGACGAAAAAGGAAGGGTCTATATTACAGGCAGAATCAAGAACATGATTGTTCTGTCAGGCGGCAAGAAAGTTTTCCCTGAAGAAGTAGAAGCAGTTCTTGAAAAAAGCGAACTATTTGCAGAACTCTGTGTTTTCGGAGTTTCCAGAGAAGGCGGAGCAAAAGACGGCACGGAAGATATCGCGGCCGTTGTTGTTCCAAAAGAGGAGCTCAAGTCACAGTACGACGAGGTGACTCTCGACAAGATGATGAAGGATGAGGTAAGACGACTTTCACAGAGACTTACAAACTACAAACGCCCTATTAATATAACAGTTTTGAAACAGGCACTTCCAAGAACCGCAACAAGAAAGGTTCAGAGAAAGAAAGTCAAAGAACTCATTCAGGCGTAGGGACAAAGAACAGGGATAACCAGGAGGAATAGTATGAAATTTGATACAAAATTACTTCATGCAGGACACAACCCGAAAGAACACCAGATGTGTATCAATGTTCCGATTTATCCCACGACTGCGTTTGATTTTGACGATGTTGAGCGCGGAGCCGGTTTATTTGACCTCAAAGTCGCAGGCGATATTTACACCAGACTTTCAAACCCTACTAACAACATACTTGAAACCAGACTTGCAGAACTCGAGGGTGGAGTCGGGGCGTTGAGCTTTTCATCAGGTCAGGCGGCAACAACCGCTGCTATCCTGAACATAACTTCTGCTGGCGAAGAGGTTGTTGCCGCCTCCACACTCTATGGCGGAACGTGCAACCTGTTCTCCTCTACCTTCAAAAAACTCGGTATCAATGTTAAGTTCGCAAAAGGCGAAGAGCCGGAAGATTTCGAACGTGAGATTACAGATAAAACGAGATGTATTTTTATCGAACTTCTCTCCAATCCTGCCCTTAACATCATTGACATAGAAAAACTCGCAGAAGTTGCGCATAGACACGGAATCCCGCTAATAGTGGACAACACAATCCCGAGCCCTTACCTTTGCAGGCCGATTGAATGGGGCGCAGATATTGTCGTGCATTCAACCACAAAATATATCTCGGGTCACGGAAACGCAATGGGCGGCGCGATTATTGATTCCGGAAACTTTGATTGGGCTGCAAGCGGTAAGTACCCTGAACTTACGACTCCTGACGAGTCTTACCACGGAATTGTTTACACAGAGGCTTTTGGAAAAAGCGCCTATATTGTAAAAGCCAGAGCCCAGATTTTGAGAGACATGGGAGCCTGCCCGAGCCCGTTTAATTCTTATCTAACAATATCAGGTCTGGAAACGCTTTCGCTTAGAATGCGCAGACACTGCGATTCAGCGCTAAAAATAGCAGAGTGGCTGGAAGCTCACCCGTCAATCAGCTGGGTGAATTATCCGGGACTTAAGAGCAGCAAGTATTACGAGCTTGCGCAAAAATACACGCCAAAGGGATGTTCGTCCATCATCGGGTTTGGTTTGAAGGGAGGAGCAAGGGCTGGTGAGAAGTTCATCAACTCGCTCACAATACCAATTCACACAACAAACATTGGCGACACAAGAAGCATTATTACTTATCCATACCTTACAACACACCGTCAGCTAAGTGACGAGCAGAAGGTTGCCTGCGGTGTTACAGACGATTTCATGCGGTTCTCGGTTGGTTTAGAGGACATTGATGACATTATTGAGGATTTGGAAAGGGCGATAAAATTAAGCCAATGCATATAGTTGAGACCCAAATTTTTAGAATTACAGAGCCAGTTGACCTTGAATCCGGAAAACAGCTGAAGGAAGTCGAGATTGCTTACGAGACATACGGGAAGCTAAACGAAGCAGCTGATAACGCAATCCTACTTCTTCATGCGCTCACAGGAGACGCACATGCTGCCGGTTATCACGAAGGCGACAAAAAACCGGGCTGGTGGGACGATATGGTCGGCTCAGGCAAAGCTTTTGACACAGACAAGTATTTTGTAATCTGCTCAAACATGCTTGGAGGGTGCAAAGGAACAACGGGGCCAAATTCAATAAACCCTGACACAGGAAAAGAATACGGCTTGAGCTTCCCTGTGATTACGATTGAGGATGTTGTAAAGGTTCAGAAAAAACTTATTGATTTTCTCGGAGTAAAAAAACTCACGGTTGCAGGCGGGTCAATGGGCGGAATGCAGGCGCTTGAGTGGGCGCTCGCTTACAAAGATATGGTGAGCCATGTTATTGTAATCGCTTCAACGCCGCGGCTTTCAGCGCAGAGCATTGCTTTTAACGCAGTTGGCAGAAACGCAATTCTTTCTGACCCGAATTTCAACAACGGGGATTATTACCACGGCGAGAAGCCTGAAAAGGGGCTTTCAATCGCGCGCATGGTCGGGCACATAACTTATCTTTGCGAAGAAGCCATGCATGAGAAGTTTGCGCGCCGGTTTCAGGACAAGGACACGCCGAATTTCAATTTTGACGTTGATTTTGAGGTTGAGAGCTATCTTGCGCATCAGGGGCAAACTTTTGTGGACAGGTTTGACGCAAACAGCTACCTTTACATAACAAAAGCGGTCGATTATTTTGACATCGCAAAAAAATACGGCTCGCTTGAGAAGGCTTTTGAGGACACTAATTCAAAATATTTAGTAATCTCGTTTTCATCAGATTGGCTTTTCCCGTCATCGCAATCAAAGGAGCTTGTGAATGCGCTTATGAAGAACAAGAAGGATGTTTCTTTTTGCGAAATCCAGTCGCCTTGCGGGCATGACGCGTTCCTCCTGGAATACGAGACCCAGACAAGAATAATAAGGAGCTTTCTTAGTACACAGGATAACACGGATGAGTTATCCCCTCTCCTTAGGAAGAGGGCTAGGGTGAGGGGTCAATCATGAACGAACACTACTCAAAATCTCTCGGGCTTCATCTCAACTACTCAATCATCACCGACATGATTGAATCCGGCGCAAGTGTGCTTGATTTGGGATGCGGAGACGGCACATTGATGAAAATGCTTAAGGAAAAAAATATTCACGCAAGCGGGATAGATATTTCAGAAGACAATATTGTAAAATGCCTCGAAAAAGGGCTTTCCGTTATACAGGGTGACATTGACGAAGGCTTGCACGGCTACCCTGACAAGTCTTACGACTACGTGGTTTTGAACCAGACCCTGCAATCAACCGAAAAACCGGATTACGTAATAAAAGAAATGCTAAGAGTAGGTAAAAAAATCGTGGTGAGCTTTCCGAATTTTGCTTACTGGCGCGTTCGATTCTACCTCATGTTTCACGGAAAGATGCCAAAGTCAAACATACTTCCGTTCGAGTGGTATGACACGCCAAACATCCACCTTTTAACCCTCAAGGATTTCTATGATTTTGCAAAGCGCCACGATTTCAGGATAGAGCAGAAGCTCACAATGACCCGCGCAAAAATCCGTAAGAGCTTGTTCCACAAAGTTTTTGACAACTTTTTTACAGAGGAAGTAATGTTTTTATGTACGAAGAATTAACCCAAATCCACGAAAAATGCCTGCAATGCGAGAAGTGCCCTCTTGCAAAAACCCGCACCAACATTGTGTTTTCAGACGGGGTTGCAAACCCCAAGCTTATGCTGATAGGCGAAGCTCCCGGGTTTAATGAAGACAAGCAGGGAAAACCTTTTGTCGGTAAAGCCGGCCAGCTTCTTGACAAAATCTTTGCGTCAGTAGGGCTGTCCCGCGAGAATGATGTTTACATCTGTAACACCCTCAAGTGCCGTCCGCCGGATAACCGGAACCCCCTTCCTGAGGAAAAGGAGGCGTGTTGGGAGTACCTGAAAGCGCAGATTGAGATTATTCAGCCAAAATTGATTCTGTTATGCGGAAATGTTGCAGTGCAGTCGATTCTGGGGAATGTTGGCGGGATTACGAGAATCCGCGGGAAATGGTTTGAGCCTGAAAAAGCAATCGTTGACGTCCATGGCGCAAGGATGATGCCGATTTTTCACCCGTCGTATCTATTGAGAAACGACTCGCGCGAAAAAGGAAGCCCAAAGTGGCTCATGTGGCAGGATATTAAGGAAATCAAGCGGGAATATGACCTGATTTAGGCTTCGCTATTGATTTTTGCTTCCGGCATATTTATGCTTGAGCGGGAGTACATTTCAAATGCTTTTCCCACGTGAATTGTTTTGATACCGTCGCTATCCACGCTGCCTTCCTTGTCGATTTTGGTGCTCGCGCTTAGTTTTGTAGTTGGAGAGACTGCGTTTTCTTTGCAGTATTCCATATACTCATCATAAGTTACTGTGCCATTCGAATCAGCGTCCATTTCTTCGCTATAATTCGGGTCGCCCTGCTTTGCATATACAAGCTCTTTTTCTTGGCTGCTTACGCTTTCGCCCTTTTGGCTGCCAGTGGAGTTCATCTGCTGCATAAGCTGGGAACTTAGCATCAACTGCTGCATCATTATTTGGTTTGAAACTTCTGACATAAGCTATCCTCTTTTTGGGGTTAATTTTGTATCTTTATATTATAACTCGTTTTTCAGGATTTTCAACATACTTAAGAACTAGTTACCAGGTTTTTACCAATGTAATCCAACACCCGTTTCAATGCAACAGAGCGGTGCGAAATTTCGTTCTTTTCGTCCTCTGAAAGTTCGGCCATGGTACGTGTTGAGCCTTTCACAAGAAATATCGGGTCATACCCGAACCCATTTGTACCTCTGGATTCAGTTATAATGCAGCCTTCGCATTTTCCTGTAAAAGCGTATTCAACCTCGCCATCGGGGTTAATAAGTGTCATGCAGCAGGCAAAGTGTGCAGCTCTGTCTTCAACGCCCTGCATTTCTCTCAAGACCCTCTCGATTCGTTTTTCGGGAGTTTCTGCGTATCTTGCGGAATAAATTCCCGGTTTGCCGTCAAGTGCGTCCACGCACAGGCCGGAGTCATCAGCCAGAGTCCATGTTTTAGAAAGTTCCCATGCTGCTTTTGCCTTAATAAGCGAGTTTTCCTCAAAGGTCTTTCCGTCTTCAACAGGGTCAAAGCCTTTTGGCGGAAGCACAAATTCCAGCCCGCTTCCCGCAACTATTTCGTTAATCTCTCTTACTTTGTGTTCGTTTGATGATGCTAAAACTATTTTCATCCAAACCCCTATCTTTTGTTATAATACTCCAACTCTTTGTCCAAATCGAGCTTCCTGCCTCCACCGGAAAACAACTTCACCGGCAAGCCCAGTTTTGCAAGCCTGTATTTGAGGCTCACAAGCAAAACCTCAAGCCCGTATTTGCAGGAGCGCGCAAAATTTATTGACGAAGCCTCTGCAAAATACTTTGTCGGACAAGATATCTCGCCAATCTTAAACCCGTTATAAAGTATGAGCGCAAGCATCTGGTTGTCAAAAATAAAATCGTCGCTGCAATCCTCAAGCGGAAGCTCCTCAAGGATTTTTCTCGTAAACCCTCTAAACCCCGTATGGTACTCGGACAACTTCTCGCCAATCACCAGATTTTCAAACTCGGTCAAAAATCTGTTTGAAACATACTTATACAAAGGCATGCCGCCCTTAAGCGCAGAATTTCCGAGCATTCTTGATGCAATAACAGCGTCGTACTCTTCAAACGCCATCATTGAAGCGATTGCAGGAATAAGTTTTGGCGTGTACTGATAGTCCGGATGAAGCATTATGACAATGTCAGCGCCGGCTTTGAGCGCTGCTCTGTAGCAGGATTTCTGGTTCCCGCCGTAGCCCTTGTTTTTTTCATGCACAATAGTAGTGATATTAAGCCGTTTGGCTACTTCTTTGGTCTCATCCAAAGAGAAATCGTCGACAAGAATAATCTCGTCGACGAAATTTTGATAAATCTCATTATAAGTTTTTTCTAAAGTTTTTTCTGCATTATAAGCAGGCATTATAATTACAACTTTTTTATTATTAATCATACCTTATATTCCGGGTTTTACCACCCAGCCTGCTAACTTTCTGCAACTTCTTCCTTTTCTTCAGCATTTCTGATAGAAGACTTGTCAGAAGAAAGGGCTTTGTCTTTAAACTTTTGAACCTGTCTTGACAATTTGTCAGCTAACAAATCGATGCTTGCATACATAGATTCAGCAGCTTCTTCACAATGAACAACACCAGTATTCATTTTGCAAGACACTTCTGCAACGTGTTTGCCAGTTGCTGCCGGATTTTTGATTACAGAAAGAACTACATCAATGCCGGTAATCTGATCATAATGATTAGCTACTTTACCGATTTTTTCTTTCACATAAGCTTTGATAGCATCTGTAATCTCAATGTTTTTACCGTTTACGTGTATATGCATTTACACCTCCTAATGTGCTACCTTTCCATTTTACACCAATTTGATAAATTTTTAAAGTGGGCAGCCGATAATTTTTACTCAAGAATCTGCGGTAATTCAACATTTGGAGTCCCGATTGTCCTTACAAGCTCCAATACAGCTGCCTTCATCTGACATCTCTGCGCTGTAGCACTGAAAAAATCACTATAAAAGCAACCTTCACAAACACAACCACGTTTATAACACTCTAATGCCGTAGGCGTCCACCTCTTTACAGCAATAGCTCTTCCCATATCACGACTCTTAAACACTTATTCCTCCAAAAATCATTTGTGACTTAAAATATTACAGGCACTGAATCTCAATGCCTCTCGTTTCGTTGTAATGTCGGATTTTCCCCGTTTCTCCCCGACCCATATTCTTATTATAAGTGTTAAGAACACATTTACAACCCATAAATGGGCAATTGTAAAGATATTTTAATAATCCCAAGCCGCTTGATTCTGCTGCCCTTGCGCGTTTGAGTACATGCTATAGCCAGATAGCGGCATGCTTACAGCTTTTTTTAACATGAAAAACCATGCCACTAGCATGTTTGCATGGTTTTTATGAATTGTAAAGTTTTGTAAAGAAGTTGGCATGTGGCTAAATTTCGCCCATCAAATCGTATTCAGTAGCCCCTGTTATTTTCACCATCTCAATATCACCAGGAACCACATGCTTGTCGGTCTTAATATTTACAACCCCGTCAATTTCAGGAGCATCAAACTGGGTGCGGGCAATGACTTCGCCCTCGTCTGAATAGCATTCAATAATGCATGGAACGAGTTTTCCCACAAAACTCTTGTTGCGCTCAATCGAAATCCCCTGCTGAATTTCCATCAGTTTTTTGTATCGCTGGTTAGCAAGCCTTGCGCCGACACGATTTTGCATTTTGTAAGACGGTGTGCCTTTTTCGCGCGAGTATTTGAAAACGCCCATTCTATCAAATTTCATATCACGCACAAACTCGCAGAGGTGTTCAAAATGTTCTTCTGTTTCACCCGGGTAGCCCACGATAAACGCGGTTCTTATTGAAACACCCGGAATACGTTTTCTGATGTTTTCAATCATCGGGCGGTAGTCGAACGAAGGTCTGCTCATTAGTTTCAACATTTCAGGATGTGAGTGCTGGAGCGGGATATCAACGTATTTTACCACCTTATCAAGTCTTGAGATTGTATCAAGAAGTTCATCGCTCATCTGAGTCGGGTAAGCGTACATGACCCTTATCCAGCCGAGTCCCTGGATTTCGTTCAATTCTTCCAGAAGTTTAGGGAGCATCGGTTTTTTGTATATATCAACTCCGTACCCTGTTGTATCCTGTGCAACCAGAATAATCTCTGTCACGCCTTTTTTGACAAGTTTTTTAGCTTCTTCGACAATATCTTCGATTTTGCGCGAGCGGTAATCACCCCGCAGGTATGGGATTATGCAGTACCCGCAGCGGTAGTTGCAGCCGTCTGCTATCTTGATATAGGAGCTTGCGCCCATTGTGATTTGCTGGCGTTCGACGTTTTCCGGATAAATGTATTCAGGGTTTTCGCTGACCTCGGATACAAATTCTCCGTCAATCTTTTTAAGGACTTCCACAATCTTTGCAAAGTCGGTTGTTCCCACAACTGCAGCAAGTTCAGGAATCTCTTTTTTCAAGTCTTCCGGATGTTTTTGTGCAAGGCAGCCTGTTACGACAACTTTTTTGCCCTGTTCAACAAGTTCCAGTATGGAGCGAATTGACTCTCTCTCTGCATCGCAGATAAACGAGCAGGTGTTTACAATAACAACATCTGTCTCATTCTCGTTAAGAGTAATCTCGTACCCGTTTTGGGCAAGAATTCCGAGAATCAGTTCTGAATCAACAAGGTTTTTTGCACATCCGTGACTAACAAGAGCTATCTTTTTCATACTAGCAATGTATCACAAAATCACTAAATAATTAAGCGAAGCTGTCAAATTTACACAGGGCAACCTGTCTGAACTGGCTTCTCAAAAAATCTTCCGCGCTTCCGGAGTGCTTTTTTCTGTCGTAGCGAACTCCGTATTTGTCATATTTTTGCTCATATGTGTGGTAATTAACCGAATTTTCCAGCACCTCAAGCTCCGCTCCGTCGCCATTTGGCCCCCTTGAATTAGAAAGCGTGTTTGCAACATACCATGTGTCCTCTTTGTTATCAAACAAAAGAGAAAATCTGCCAAAATAGTGCACATCGCGTCTTGCGCCCAGTATTGAATAAGGAATTTTGTGTTTTTCGAACACGTTTTTTATCTGGTTGAGTTTATTCACATTGTATTTTGAGTTTTCTCTCGTATGAAATCCCCCGAGAATAAAGGCGTGCAGATTTTCGTTCTCAAGGTTAACCCTCTCAAGAATCCTGCGTTCAATTTCTTTTATGCTGAACCCTTTCTGGCGTGTCTTTTTTGCATCCTTCTGGTGTCTGGTGCAGAGGTGAAACATTGCGACCTTACCATTGTCGACGATTCCGCCTGCAATGCAGTCCATTATTTGGGTTGTAAAAAGGTTCTTTCCTTTTTTCATAGTCTCAGGCGTCCAAGGGTATCCAACCTCATGTTTTTTGGGGTTAAGAGCTTTGGTTTTTGCATTAAAAGCAGCCATATCCACAAGTTTTATTTTTGATTGGAAGTTAACGCTGTTTGTCTGAATCTTCATCTATTTTCCTTTAAAAATAAAAAACACCGCAAGGATTATAAATACGAACCCCACAAGGTAATTCCAGCGGAATTGTTCTTTGAGGTAGAGCACAGAAAAGACTGAAAACACAGTGAGTGTGATTACTTCCTGAATAGTCTTTAGCTGCACCGCGTTGTAGCAGCTGTATCCAATCCTGTTTGCCGGCACCTGAAAGCAGTATTCAAAAAACGCAATCCCCCAGCTTACAAGGATTACGAGCCAGAGAGCCGAGCTTCTGAATTTAAGATGACCGTACCATGCAAAGGTCATGAAGATATTTGAAATCAAAAGTAGTACTATTGGTGCGACGTGTCTGAACATAGAAAAATTTTATCACAAATAAATCATGACTTTTTGCTGCACTTCATTAAACAAATATCATACAAACGGATGAAATTTACGGCTAACAATAAAGAACTTAATAATATATCCGATATTATTAAAGGAAGGATGGTTTATATTGTTTAACACAATGAATACAGTG
>CANAXK010000030.1 GCA_947365485.1 uncultured bacterium | reverse complement strand
CATTCTAGTTATTTACTCCAACAGCAGCTTTTGCTTCAAGATAAGCTTCAATGCCTTTTGTAAGCTGGTCTGGGCAGCTTGTTGGTCTGCTTCCGCAAGGAAGTCCGCTGAGTTTTGGAACTATTTCGTTGATATCCATACCTTTTATGAGGATACCAATCCCACTAAGGTTACCGTTGCAGCCTCCTACAAATTCTACGTCCTGAATCTTGTTGTCTTTGATTCTCATCTGCATCATTTTGCAGCACACACCTTTTGGCTGGTATTGAACTATATCAACGCCGTTAACTTCTTTTATTTGAATATTATCGCTCATATAATCTCCTCTTAAATTGTTGTTAACAGTATAGCACATTTTGATTTGTAATTTCAAATTGAATAGCAAAAAATTTTATTAGCGGGTTTTATATAATAGAAAGGATTTAATATGCAGATAACAAATAACACTAATACATCATTTAGAGCAAAGTTTTTGGACAGCGAATCATTGAGGCTTGTTGCTGATTATGCGGTTGAGCACGGCAAGTTTGATAAGCTAAACGCTGCGCGTAAAAATATTGACAAAACTTGTCTTCAAACCCGTTTGAGGTTTGATATGGGCGAAAACAACGGCAAGCCTTTTGTGTCTTTCACAAAGTTTGTACCAAAGAAAAATGTACTGGTGGCAAATTCTATGGATGATTTTGTGGCTTCAAAGAGTGTGGTGTGCGAATCTTCAAAGAAGATGAATCTTTTGAAATTTGCGCTTGAGAAAATTATTAAACTTGGCAACAATGCTCCTAATAACAAGATGTATAAATCTGTGGTGTTAACAAAATAAGAATGTTAATGTTTAACGCTTGACTTCAAAAATTTTTCATGTACTATAGAAATATACCGAGCGGGGGTAATTCAGTGGTAGAATGCCTCCTTGCCAAGGAGGATGTCGCGAGTTCGAGCCTCGTCTCCCGCTCCATTTTGAAAATACATAACACAATACTTAAAATATGAGATTAAATAGACTAAGCGGCAAGCTTAGTTTTTTTATTTTGCAGGGAGCGCTATGACTAAGACTAAAGACATTCTCTACTATGTTGCACTCGGATTGGTTGTAATCCTGGGTGTGGCATTAAGGCTTAACCTTTTTGTATCGAGCGGAAATTTTGAGGACGATGAGTGCAGGCTTATCCTGACAATGTTGGATAAGAACCTCTGGCAGATGTTTCTTCCGCTCGGTGATGCGCAATCTGCGCCGCCGGTGTTCCTGCTTATCGGAAGGTTTGTGAGTGGAATATTTGGCTACAATGAGTACGCGTTCAAATTTATTTCACTTGCTGCTAATATTGGAGCGGCAGGAGTCCTTTATCTTATTGGCTCGGAATTTTTCAAAAAAAGAATCTCTGTTGTTTTGAGCCTTTTTATCTACATGGTAAGCCGGCCGGTACTAAACTTCTCTGTGACTTTTAAACAGTATTCTTTCGATATTTTAATCTGTGCTCTATGTTTCTATTATTTACCTAAGATAAATCTTGCAAAGCTAAGCCTTAAAAAGACAATCGGACTAGGAGGTGTAATCCTTTTGCTTCCGCTGATTTCGCTTCCGTCAGTATTTTTTATCGGCGCGTTTTTTATCCAAAATTTGATTAACAATTTCAAAGACAAAGAGTTTTATAAACGATTCCTTGGCATCATAATTCCTCTTGGGGGGCTTATGCTTGCGTATTTTGTGTTCAATCTTAATCCATCCCGTATTGATTTAAATTCTTTCTTCCCGAACTATTGGGACGACGGGTTCTGGAGCTTTACGCCAAAGAGCCTTGTAAGACTGCTTGGCTTGAATTATCAATACGATTTTTATCCGAATGTCTTGCCGCTATTCTGGTTTATCCTGACTCTTGGCGGAATGTTTTTCTGCTTGAAAGACAGAAAGCCGATGTCAATATTTATTGTGATAACACTGGCGCTCTGTCTTTTGGCGTCGCTTCTGCATCTGTATCCTTTTGTTGGAAGAGTCGGGCTGTATTTTATTGTCGGGTTTATTCTGTTAGCAGTAAAAACTGTCGACTCCTTAAACAGCAAGGCTTTCTGGGCAGGGTTGGTTTGTTTTTTTCTCGCGTTTGGCGGGTACAATTTTTCGTACCTGAACAAGATTTCTAAGGTGGAGACTTTTATAACCTATGCTCCAAAGAATCTTATGATGATTTTGAAAGAGAAGTTTAACCCTGAAACCGACGCTGTTTTGTGCAACTCTGCATCTACTTCAAGCTATTTGTTCTACTCTTCAAACCTCGGATTTGATACGGAAAATATCTATGAAATGGATACGGCAGGAGGCGGAAGGGAAAAGATTTTTAGCTACCTTAATAATTTGAAAAAAGGTCAAAAATTCTGGCTGTATATGGTTAAAGATTATAGAAAGAACCAGATGTTTGGTTACGTGTTTGAGTGGCTGCAAGAACAGGATGTTTTGTATTCACATCAGGAAAGAGGTTCGTATCTTTTCTATATCCAGAACTAATTAGCGTAGTCTCTAAGATTCGGACGGTTTGTATCAAAATCTCCGTAGAGATTGTTTTTTCTGGTCTTTTTTATATCAATAGGCTCGTATGTGCTGAAAGTGTCCTGCGCCGGTTTCTGGTAATTGATGCTGTGAACATTCGGTTCAGGCTTTTCAAACTTAGGTAGCTTAAGGATTGGCTTGGAAACCTCCGGCTCTGATTTTATAACAGGCTCGGCTTTTACTTCCAGCTTGGAATTGAGCTTCTCTTCGTATTTTTGAAGCGCTTTTTCCTGACGCTGTTGTTTATAGCTCTGATATTTTTTCTTAGTTTTTTCTTTTGTGTCGTTAATCTTTTCTTTGGTGTTTGCAATTTGTGCGTCTACACGGGTTTTTGCAACATCATAATCTTTTGAGCCCTCTTTATACCATCTTCTGTACTTCTTTGTGAATACGTTGTCAAAGTTGCCCATGTCATAATAAATCTGGGTTGATTCCTTTGCGTAATCAGCCGGAGTAAGCACTTTTAACTGAACATTCTGCGCGATTTCAGGACAGAGCATTCTTGAATAATCCCTGATTTTTTGAAGCTGCTCTGTTTGCGGCGAAGGCCCTCGGGGAATAATGCGGCTTTCTACAACGCTGATTGTCTTGTAGAAAGTGTTTGACCAGAGCACTGAATTTTTTTGAACATCCACAAGCGCTGCGTAGGTTGAGATTTTGTAAGCCGGGTCAATGACTGTTGCACCAGGTACGTTCATAAAATCCCAGACTGTTCTTCTAAGTATGTAGTTTTCCGAATCAACAGAAGAAGTCATCAAAAGCACATATCTTGCCTGATTCGTTGCTGCAATTTTTTTTAGCTGAACAAAATCAATGTTGTACGAGGTCTTGAATTTGTTTGTGAGATTCCTTGCAGGAATCATTGAGTAAGGCGAACTCTTAAGAAGCTTTCGCTCCTCGCTTACTGTTGGTGAGGTGATAAAATCAGTCTGGTTAAGCAGGTTGATTACTTCGTTTGCAAAAAACTCTGATGTTGCATTGTAGATATATGAATCAATCGCGTCGTTTTCTGTCACGATGTTGTCCGGAATAACCAGCACCTTGTACTGCTCTGCGCAAACATACGGAGCAATAAACATAACTATCCCAACTACCAGTACTCTAAATAAATCTCTCACGTTTAAAATTATAGCACGGTTAGCTAATCCGGTAAAGTACGTATTAACCTACTTGTTAGTTAATATATTTATTGGTATGATATAAATTATTAGAATGAGACAAATTTTAAATAAATATATAACAGGAATACTTGTATTCTATACCTTTTGGCTCTGGGGGCTTCCGCTTGTTTTCTCAAAAGCGGTGCCGGTTGTGTGCGAAAATTTGTCCTATAATTCTAACTATGAGATTAAAACAGAAGAGCCCCGCCTGAGACTGAACCTGCTTCCTACAGCAAAAATTTCTGCAAACCATATCGAGATAACCGATAAGAAAACAAAAGATAATATCGTTCTTGAAACCCCTGCGCTTAAAATCAGGATTCTACCGCTTCTTTCCGGAATGGTGCATATTAACAAAATCGAAGTGGCTAATATTGAGATTGACTCCTATCTGGATAACAAACCTGAGCTTGATAAGGATTTTTTCTCTAAACTTTCTAATGCAAAAGTCAAATGCGATTCTGTAAAAATCGATAAGTTCAAACTCTCTATCACCCAGAAGGGCGTGAAAACCCCGATTCTTTACAGCGGAAAAGATGTTTTCTGTAAAAAGAATAACAGATACATAAAACTGCATACTGACAGTTCGGTTAATATTCAGGGCGCTGTTTCAGAAGCGAAAATTGATTTGTTCCTTCCTGGAAACAACGATATTAATAAGAGCGTTATAGATATAAAGATTTCTAATTTCAATTTGGAACCTCTGGGAAATTACCTTAAACACTATCTTCCACAGGACTTGAAAGATGTTAAGGGAATAATTAATGTTGATGTTGATAAAAACAACCTGCACGCTGTTTTTGAAAACTGCGCAATCCTCATGAAGGATTCCGGCAAGTCTATAATTTTCCCTGATGTTTTGAATGTTAATTCGACTTTTGCACTCACAAGTAAAAAGATTAACTTTGAAACCATTGATGTTGATTCCAAAAACATCCACGCATCAGTTAACGGCTATGTTTTAAACTACCTTGATAAACCTCTGACCGCAATTAATCTTAACGTGCAGCTCAACAAATCAAGGGTCGAAGATATTGTTAACCTGCTTCCGCCAATTGTCGTGGAAGAGTTTAATGTGTATAAACTCAAAACCTACAAGTTTTACGGAGACGCTATCGGGAACTTCTCTATTAGGGGAAACACCCTTGAGCCGGATATTGTTGGCGATGTTTATATTGATAACGGAATCCTGATTAAACCTATAAAGAACGCAAAAGGCGCCACTGTTAAACTCGATTTTACAGGCAGATACGTAAACTATGATGTTGTGGTGCCTGCAGGCGGAGCGGAAAAAGTCTGGGTTAAAGGCGGGGTTGAACTCTACAACGTCAAGTACGCTGATATGCGGGTCTGGAGTACGAAGAATGTTGATTTGGAACTTGCAGAAGAAAAAGTGCTCCCGATTCATGAGATTCTGAACTTCATTATCGGCCCTGTTCCGATTATGGATATCAAAGGCGACGGGAATATTGATATTACGATAAAAGGCAACCGCAAAAACCCGCATGTTTGGGGGAATGCAAATTTTAATAATGTGAAAACATATTTCAACGATATGCCGGATTTGGTTTTGACAAATGCTGATGCTGTTTTGCAGTTCAATGACCAGAGCGCAACATTTACTTCAAAACGCGGGAAAGTTAACGGGCGTGATATTAGCATAAACGGCACCTGCAATCTTTTCGGTAAGTTTGATTTTGATGTTGTGTCTAAAAACCAGCCGCTTGATTATCTCTTCAGGGCGATTCAAACCTCAACAATGATTGATGATTTGAAAAAAATGCTTCCGAATCTCGATGTTTGCGAAGGGTTGGTTAACCTTAATCTCAAGGTCTACGGCGCAATCAAGGACATTGAGTACATCAAATTTAACGAAAACTTCTTTACAGGAGGCGAGATTACGCTTCTTGGAAACACTTTTGGCATGCAAGGGGTAAAAGTTAATAACACAAAGGGCAAGATTAGCGTAAACGGAACAAACGCGGATGTTGATGTCAACTCGTTTATCGGCAAGTCTCCAATCACGGTCAAAGCGATTGTAAAAAACAATATTGCGGATTTGAATTTGAGTATTCCAAAACTTAATCTCAACGACGTAACCCCTTCAACCAACGATTTACAGAACGATATTGGAAACATCCTGCTTGCAGTAAACGCTAAATACAAAGGCGCTGTTGATAAAATCGAGTACAACAAAATAAGCTTCAACGCCAAGATTCTTGGAACAGAGGCTGGAAACAAGCTCAAGATTCCAAACGGCGAGATAACTTTAGCTGACAACAAACTTAAAATTGAAAACGTAAGCGGATTTATAGAAGGCTCTCCAAGCACATTTGACGTGAATTTGAGGGCTGATAATGTGAGCACAAAACCGGATGTTAACGGGCAAATCAAGCTTAAGTATTTTGACTTGCCTTTGCTTAACAGTTTTGCGCAGTACTCTATTATTCCGCCGGAAATCAAGGAATACATCAAGCTTGTGAAATTTGACAAGGGTAGAATAAATCTTAATTGCAGGATTGCGCACAACAAGCTTAATGCTTATACTGATTTGGGCGGTATGGCGTTTATTTACACACCGCTTGAACTTCCGGTGCAGATTGTTAACGGAAGTCTGATTATGCGAAACGGAACCTTGAGGCTAAACAAAATAAATCTGCTGGCTGACGGTATGCCGATACTTGCGGACGGCGAAATTAACGATGTTTTTACAAAGCAGAATTTTAATATTTATGTTAACTCTAAACCAAAACAGGAGTTTATCGACAAGTACGTTAACAAGAACCAGATTTATCCAATCAAGATAAAAGGCGATATTGTTTACTCATCCAGATTCAAGGGTGTGAAAGATAACTTTGACGCAAAATCTGAAATCAACATGTCAAAGGACTCCAGCATATATTATCTTGGTGCAACAATTGGGGATATAGAAAACGCGATTGTGCTTAACCTTGAGACAAAAGTTTTGAAACAGTACATGATGAAGATTAAGGAATTTTCTTATGACAAGTTAATCTCCTCTCAAAGCAACAGACAAACCCGTTTGAACATGCTTAAGGCTCGCGGCGGGATTGATGTCTATAAGGATGATTTGGAATTTCATAACCTTTATATCAAGACCCAGAACCCTACAGATGCGAGAATTTTCAACATAATCTTCAGAAAACCGAATATCAAACAGGGACAGTTTACTTCTGACCTGATGTTTAACGGAAAACTCTCTAATCCACGTCTTTTAGGTGATTTCCATATTTTTGAAACAAACATTCCGTTTTTGGATACGACAATGAAGAACATTGTTTTTGTATTCAAAGACAAAACAATTGACCTGACTTCTAAGGGCGAAATTCTTGGTAACGATATTGCAGTGCAGGCTGTTTTGAAAAACAAACTTGTACCTCCTTACCATATTGAGAAGGCTAATCTTTATACTAAAGTCCTTGATTTGAATTATATTACTAACAAACTCAAACTCTCGCAGGTTGAGAATCTGCACACGTTTGAAACCTTTGAAGGTCTGGATTTGACTTCACTTGTGATAAAGAATCTCAAGATGAATGCAGACAGCATACATCTTAGAAACATCGTGGCGGAGGATTTTGAGGCACAGGGCTCGTTAAGTGAAAAGAACCTCGTTAATATTGAGCGATTCAAGTTCAATATGGCAAGCGGAAGACTTAACGGCGATTTTAAATTTAACCTCAAAAATAATCACACAGAACTTAATCTCAAAGCAGCCGGAATCGACGCTAACGATTTGTCTATAGCGCTTTTTGATTTGAATAACCAGATTTACGGCGACTTAACGGGTGATATAAAACTTTCCTGTGACGGCACGGATTTTGAGAAGTGCATGAAGACTTTGAACGGAAAAACAACCTTTAACGTTGCAGAAGGAAGAATGCCAAAACTCGGGTCTCTTGAATACCTTTTGAAAGCCGGCAATCTCATTAAAGGCGGGTTTACAGGGATTTCAATCAACAGCGTTATTGATATAATAACCCCGCTAAAGACCGGTAATTTTTCTAATATCTACGGAACAGCAGATATTAAAGACGGGGTTGCGGAGAACATCGGGATTGCAAGCCGAGGAAAAGACTTGAGCTTGTTTATCAGCGGGAATTATAATTTCTCAACCTCAATTGCAGAGATGGAAGTTTTTGGCCTGCTCTCAAAGAAAATCTCTACAATGTTCGGCCCTGTCGGGAATTTGTCTTTGAACACGCTTTTCAACGTGATACCGGGTGTTGACCTTTCAAAGGACAACAGGGTGCTTGAGCACATCAACAAGATACCGGGGATTGAGCTTTCAAGCAAGGCATACAGAAAGTTCATCGCTGAAATCAAGGGTAACATTAACGGCGAGGATTATGTAACAAGCTTTAAGTGGATAAATTAGGGCAGCCGCTTCCTCTATTGTTTTAACAAAAATTAACAAACCCCTTTTCATTTAAGCCCTTTATGTGTATAATTTATTAAGTGTAAAATTTACAATAGAATGGGAATTATAAATGGCGCTAAATTTTCAAGATTTGATTCTAAACTTATCACGTTTTTGGTCTGACTACGGATGCATAATCCAGCAGCCTTATGATATTGAAAAAGGGGCTTCAACAATGAACCCTGCTACTTTTTTAAGAGCACTCGGGCCGGAGCCGTGGTCAACAGCAATGGTGGAGCCTTGCAGACGTCCGACCGATGCAAGATACGGCGAGAACCCGAACAGACTCGGTCATTATTTTCAGTATCAGGTTATTTTAAAACCGTCTCCTGACAACGCGCAGGAACTTTATTTGAAGAGTTTGGAAGCAATGGGGATTGACCTTTCCAAACACGATGTAAGATTTGTTGAAGACAACTGGGAATCACCGACACTCGGTGCAGCCGGTGTTGGCTGGGAAGTTTGGCTTGACGGGATGGAAATCACGCAGTTTACTTATTTCCAACAGGTCGGCGGATTGGAAGTTAAGCCGGTTGCGCTTGAAATCACTTACGGGCTTGAAAGAATTGCGATGTACATTCAGAACAAAGAATCCGTGTTTGATATTATGTGGAACAACAAGTTGAAGTACGGCGATATTTATCTCCAGAATGAAATCGAGCAGTCAAAATATAATTTTGAATACTCAGACGCTGACAGACTGTTTAGCTTATTTGACGCTTATCAAAAAGAAGTTGATAATTGTATAAACGCAGAGCTTGTGCTTCCTGCTTATGATTATGTGCTTAAGTGCTCTCATACATTCAATTTACTTGACGCGCGCGGCGTAATCAGTAAGGACGAACGCATAAACTTTATTAACAGAGTAAGAACAATGGCTTCTGCTGTTGCAAACTTGTACGTGCAGCAGCGTGAAAAACTCGGCTTCCCTCTGTGTAAGTGATACTAATGGTGGGTTGACACCTCACCCCGCCCCTCTCCTCAAGGAGAGGGGGGATGCGAGATAGAGTGCAGTTCGCTGCACTAAGAACTTAAAAGAAAGGCGACGAATGGCTGAAAACAAATTCCCGACTCTTTTTTCAAATGTTATTGGAAAAATGATTAAACGAAAAAATCCTGATGATGCACTTGCCGGTGCTGCAAAAGGAGGCTTGGAAAAAACTTTAGGAGTCTGGGATTTGATTATTCTTGGTGTTGGCGCGATTATCGGCTCCGGAATCTTCGCTGTTGTGGGTATCGCAGCTGCTGGAAGCGCTGACGGCTCAAGCCCTGGTGCAGGCCCTGCTCTTATTGTTTCAATGGTAATCGCTGCGATTGCATGCGTATTTTCTGCACTTTGCTATAGCGAATTTGCTACAATGATTCCTGTAGCGGGCGGAGCTTATACTTATACCTTTGCAACACTGGGTGAGTTTGCAGCGTGGATTGTGGGCTGGATTCTGATGCTTGAATACGCAATCGGCTTTATTGCTGTTGCTTGCGCGTGGACAAACCACTTCCTGCAATTCATATCAGGGTTTTCAAGATTCCTTCCTGCATGGTTTGTAAACCCTCCGGTGTGGCTCGTTAATGATTTTCGCTCTGCAGTTAACTCTTTGAACGCGCAGGGAATTGATTACCACAGCGTAATACCTTCGTTTGCAGGGATTCCTTTCTGTATAAACCTTCCTGCAATTGTTATGATTGCAATTACAACCGCAATCCTTATTAAGGGTACCAAAGACTCCGCAAAAATGGCAGGGATTATGGTTGCTGTAAAACTCGGCGTAATCGCGCTTTTTGTGCTTGCCGGCATGTTCTTTGTAAAACCTGAAAACTGGACACCTTTTGCACCAAACGGATTTGAAGGCGTGTTTATGGGTGCGTTTATAATTTTCTTTGCATATATCGGATTCGACGCGCTGGCAACAGCTGCTGAAGAATGCAAAAACCCGCAAAAAGATTTGCCAATTGGGATTCTGGGCTCGCTTGTTGTAACAACAGTTGTTTACGTGCTTGTAGCGCTTGTCCTTACAGGCTTGCAGCCAACAAGCGGTGTGGCAATCCCTGATGGAATTTTTAGAGCTCCAATGGCTTACGCAATGTCTGCAGTCGGACAAAATTGGGTTGCTGCATTAATCTCAATCGGTTCGCTTGCAGGACTTACATCAGTGCTTCTTGTAATGCACATGGCAGCAACAAGGGTTCTGTTTGCAATGAGTAGAGACAATTTTTTGCCTCGAGTTTTTCAAAAGATTCACCCGAAATTCAATACTCCTGCTGTGCTTACAGTAACAGTAGGTGTAGTAGGTGCGCTCGGAACATTGATTTTAGACCTGAATGTTGCAGCTGCGCTTTGTAATTTCGGTACATTCACATCGTTTATTATCGTTTGCGTTGCAATACTTATACTTAGAAAAGTTGATCCTGATAGAGAAAGACCGTTCAAGGTTCCATTCTGCCCTTGGTTCCCGATTATGGGTATTGTTTGCTGCGGTGGATTGATGGTGTTTTCAATGGTTGTTTCAAAAGGCGAAGCAGCTGTTTTATCAACAGAATTATTTATCGTTTGGGTAGTTATGGGATGCTTAATCTACTCTACTTATGGATACCAGAAGAATAGAAAAGTGGAAGCATTAGCGGAAAAAAAAGAAATAACAGAAAAAGATGAAATTGAAATCAGTATTAAATAATTTATTAAAATGCAAAAGCCCTCAAGAGCTTATTGAAGAAGGCTCAAGCTCGGGCTTAAAAAAGACACTAAACGTATTTGACCTAATCATAATCGGTATTGGTGCGGTCGTAGGTACGGGTATTTTTACAATTATCGGAAGCGCAATCGCAGGAAGCGCCGACGGCGCAGGCGCAGGAACAGCTATTGTAATCTCAATGGCTCTGGCTGCTATTGCGAGCGTGTTTTCAGCGCTTTCTTATTCGGAAATCGCTGCAATGATTCCGGTTGCAGGAAGCGCTTATACTTATACCTACGCAACAATGGGCGAATTTATGGCATGGATGGTCGGCTGGATTCTGATGCTTGAATACGCAATCGGGAATATTACGGTTGCAAGCGCATGGACAGGGTACTTTGTTCAGTTTCTGAAGGGCTTTAACCATATCCTTCCGTCTTTTGTCACAAACTGCCCGCTCTGGCTAAGAAACGATTACAGAACAATGTACGAACTCTGTAATAAATACGGCTGGGACGCGCATGATAAAATGCCGTTTATCCACCTTCCGTTTGGATTTGAGATTCCGTTTGCAGTGAACGTTCCGGCGATTGCAATAGTTTTAATACTCACACTCCTACTTATCAAAGGGGTTAAGGAATCCACAAAGGTTGCGACAATTATGGTCGGAGTAAACATGTTTATCATTTTCTCCTTTATAGTTGTCGGCGCGTTTTATATTAAACCGGAAAACTGGGCTCCGTTTGCACCAAACGGGCTGGAAGGTATATTTACAGGCGCTTTTGTAATCTTTTTTGCATATATCGGATTTGACGCGATTTCGACAGCGGCAGAAGAAACAAAAAACCC
>CANAXK010000029.1 GCA_947365485.1 uncultured bacterium | reverse complement strand
AAAATGTAGAATGGTACATGGTTATTATAATGGCGGTGGACATGCTTGGAATGAGATAAAAACACAAACTGATACGTATTTATTTGATGCAATGCATGGTAATGTGTTCAGTATAGGCAATACCTCTCGAAATATTGTACCGGAAGTATTTCCATATAAAATAACAGATCCTAAAAATACTACTAATTTAATTTCTAAATATTTTGATGATAACAGCACTGTTGGTATACTTTATAGATGTATAAAACATAGAAGCCCAATAAAGACAAGTATTGCTACATTGACATCAACTACTAATGGTTATAGAATAGAACCTTTGGCTGATAATGTTTTTATTAATGGTGAAAGAATAAAGGGAGCTAAAGAATTATTTTCAGGTGATTATATTTGTTTAAAAGATATAGGCTTTCAAATAATTTAATATAAAATTAGTGTTTATTAAGCTTTCTGTAAAAAACCATCAAACCGACTGTCTTTATGTAATAACTATGAAAATAATTTTTAAACCATACCAAACAAGCCCAAAACAATCAAGTCCTGTTAACTTTCAGGGCAAAACTTCAGATATTCCTACAGAGCATATTGTAGAACTTATTCAAAGCGGGAAAAGTGTAAGAGAAATTGCTTCGCAGCTGGGTATCGCAGTTGATACTTATTATAAACTGTTGCGCGAGCGTAATATTCCATACAACAAACAAAAGCCTTCCGGAAAAACAGCACATGTCACAAAAGAAAAATTATCAGAACTGTTGGAGCAAAATTTACCGGTCGCACTAATTTGTAAAACACTGAAAATTAAAGAAAATGCTTATTATAAATTGATTGAAAACTTTGGATTGAAAAGCCAGTTGCAATTAAAAAAAGAGAAAAACGCTTCTATAAGCAGAGAACAATTGCTGGCGAAAGTAAATTCAGGACTAAGCACAAAAGAGATTTGCAGCTATTTTAATATTGAGGAGTGGATATATTATGGCTTGCTGAAGAAATATGATATTCAAACTCCAAGAAAAGAAAGTATTGCTCATCATGATTCAATATCCAAAGAACGGTTTATAGGTTTATTGGAATCCGGCAAAAAGTTTAAAGAGATTTTGGAGGAGCTGCAAATTACTGCAGATGTATATTCTTCCTTGATTGCCAAGTTTGGAATTACAACCGAACAAAAAGCGCAAAAAGAAAATATCGCAGCGATAACTAAAGAACAAATGCAGGAACTCGTTGACAGCGGCATACCTGTAAAAGAAATCTGCGAAATTTTGCATATTAATGACCGTACATATACACGTTTGTTGAATAAGTTTGAGATAATCACCAAACGCAATATCTCAAAACAAAAGATTGCTAGCATCGATGCGGTAACTTTGCAACGAATGGTTGATGAAAAATTGTCTCCTACGGAGCTTACTGAAAATTTGGGCATAACTAAACAGATGTTTTATAGATTGCTGAAACGTTTGAATATCAATTATGACTACCTTCACCATATTGGAGAAATTAATATTCCTAAGGAAAAACTTGAAGAACTGGCCACCTATGGTAAAACCGTAAAAGAAATAACAGAAGAATTAGGAATTGCGCAAGAGACTTATCATGAAAAGGCAAAGCTCGCTAAGGTTAATACTCTGTATAGAAAATCTATTGATGATATAGCTTCTATTCCAAAAGAAAAAATCCAGACCATGATTGATTCTGGTATGTCTACTAAAGAAATTTGCAATGAACTCAATATTACTTATGCAAACTATACAGCACTGCTTAGAAAATATAATCTAAGTACAAACCACAGAAAGTCTTCAGAGAGAATCTCGAATATATCAAAACAACAAATTGAAGACCTGAAACTTGCCGGTAAAACCGTAAAAGAGATTTGTCAGAAACTAAATATCAGCGAAAGCTCGTATCGCAGAATAATGAAGCGGGCTGATAAGTAAACAAGACAATTTGGCTACTTAATAATTTCAATAATGTTCTTTACCCGAATTTTAGATTCTTCGGATAAATTTATTAACATGTCCAGTATTTCGTAATCTAAATTAGATGCCTGTGCTGCATCCTCACTTTTAAAACTGAATAAGAAATTAGGCTCTACACCGGCATTTTTTATAATCGAAAATAAAGTTGTTATATCCGGAAAGTTTTTCCCGTTCTCAATGTTGGATAAATTCGGCTGCTCCAATCCTATAAGCTCGCAAAACTGCTCTTGCGTGTAATTCTTGCTGTTTCTTATGGATTTTATCTTGAGACCTAAATCTTTTTTTAATTGTTCATTGTTCAAACTCAACCTTCTTCCTGTAAACCAACATCCTTATCACCTTGCCATTGACACAAACCTCTTTCTCCTTGCATAAATCAAAATTATTCTTCTGATAATAATTGCAATCACAGGTTGTATCTGTCCAAAGATATATGCTCTTGATTCCACTAGCCCTGCAAACCTCGTTGAGCCTCGCAAGCAACATTTTCCCGCAACCCTTCTGTATACTCACAAATAAACCTAACATGACGTCATTTTCATCCATTACACTCTTGACCTCATGTCCACAAGCTTCAAGATAATCAAATAAGTCTGACGCAATTTTTTGCTCCTTCTTATCAGCAAGAGACTGCACCTTTTTTGTAAAATCGCCTTCGTATTTGTCAGATTTCTTAAACGCAAGTGTAAATCCTTTTAACCCGCCTTCAATTATACTAAATGAATATTCGCGGTTAAGGTCGTAATACTCCACCATAAAACTGTAAATCAAAGCTTGCAACTCAGAACTTTCATGAGTATAAAAATCACCCCAAGTAAGCTTTGCAAGCCTGGAAGCCTCTGAAATATCCGAATTCTGAAACGCCCTGATTTGCATAACCTTACTGCTTAATCCCAAATCTTGCGTATTTTGTGGTGTCGATTAATTTTTCGATGTCTTCAAGTTTGCAGTTGCGACTCCAGCGTGAAGGGCAAATGTCTATTCCGCCTCTTCTCGTATAAAGCGCAGAAACAAAAAGCCGGTCTTCAGAATAAAGATAGTCATGTAACCGCTTGTAAATCATCTCGCAGCATTCCTCATGGAAATGGTACTCTGAACGGAATGAACACAGGTATTTTACAAGACAATCCTCCTTGAAATGGACTCTGGAGCGGTAATAAATAAACAAGTCCCCAAAATCCGGTTGGTGCGTTACTCTACAGTTTGAACGCAATGAATCAAAATGCAGATAATACTCCTTTGGTTTTTCACAAGGTTTTATGTCAATAAGTTCCGGTGATTCTTTGAAGTGCTCGATTTTTAGATTCTTTTCATCCACAAAATCCATTATGTTCCTGAAATCCTGATAAATTTCAATACGCTCTGAATTTGGGGCTAGAAAATTTAATTCAACGTTTGTTTTTAAAACACTTTTTAAATCTCTTTCTATTGTTTTTTTGCAGATTTCTAAACACTCCTCAACTGTATCTCCAAAACATGACATGTTGAAGGAGTTTAAGTATAACTTAAGAGATTTTGATTCCACAATGTAACAGTTGTAACAATTGTAACGAAGCTTCAACACTCTGGTTACCGGAATCCCGTTGTTTGTCATAGCGGAGAACTCGTAAGCATGCCAGACATCCCACCCTGCAAAAGGAAGACGGCCTGTGTCAATGTCATACTGCTTCCTGTTCTCAAGCCTCGGGACAGCTACTAATAAAGACGGGTCGTAAGTTTTACTGCCGCTTGTTCTTTTGCCTAAAAATGTTGATGCGATTTCATCTGTTCTGCCAGCCATTTTATTCTCCTAATTCAAGTTTATATATTAAATTATTAAACAATGGAATTTTTTTATCAATAGGCCGTTAAAAAGCCGACTCCCCTCTTCGATTCTTCATCGTTCTGGACACTCTTCTCCCTCTGTCAAGATGTATGAATCCAACTTTTTACGTAGCTCAAGCCTGCCAAGGGGTTTATAATCCATGTTTATACATTACAAAAGTTTACAATTAAAATTTTAAGACATCGGGCTTTAAAACTTGCCATTCCGACAGGTTTCAGGTATTATTAAAAAGCACAATAAGATTATTAAAGGGGATATCAAATGAGCGGACACTCAAAATGGTCAACTATTAAGCATAAAAAAGCAAAAACTGACTCGCTTAGAGCAGCAGAGTTTCAAAAGTTTTCAAGAGAAATAATTGTGGCATCAAAGCTTGGCGGGCCAGACCCTGCCGGTAATTTCCGTCTGAGAACAGCTATTGAAAAAGCTAAGGCAGCTGGGCTTCCAAATGACAACATCAAAAGAGCTATTGAAAAGGGCTCCGGCGCAGGCAGCAACGAAAACTATGATGAAATGGTTTACGAAGGATACGCAGCAGGCGGTGTGGCAGTTGTAGTAGAAGCTATGACTGACAACAAAAACAGAACGGCTGGCGATGTCAGAAGCTATTTCACCAAATTCAACGGAAATCTTGGTGAAACAGGGTGTGTTGGCTGGATGTTCGACAAAAAAGGATGTATTACGTTTAACAGCGAAGATGTTGATTTTGAAAAGCTTTTTGAGGCAGCAATAAACCTTGATGCAGAGGATATTGTTGAAGAGGAGGAGGAATACAAGGTTTACACTTCAATTCCAAACTTGCAGTCTGTAACAGAGGGGCTTGAAAAGGAAGGTTTCAAATCGACTTCTGCCGAGTTCACAAGAGTTCCGCAGAACACGATAGAGGTTACTGATGAGAAGACTGCGGTAAGCATTATGAGGCTTTTGGGCAGGCTTGAGGAGCACGATGATGTGCAGAATGTATATGCAAATTTTGATATTGACGACGACTTAATGGCAAAAATAGAAGAACAAATCTAGGGAGGACAATCAACTATGATGAACATGATGAATATGATGAAACAGGCGCAAAATATTCAAAAGAGATTGAAAGAGGCTCAAGACGAGCTTAACAGCATGGATATTTCAGGCGAAGCAGCAAACGGCTCTGTGAAAGTTATCTGCGACGGCAAGGGCTTATTTAAATCAATCAAGCTTTCCGCAGAAGCAATCAACCCTGAAAACCCCTCTTCTGTTTCAGAAGACACTATTGAAATGCTTGAAGATATTATCACAACAGCAATCAACCAGACTTCCGGCAAAGCTATCAAGGTTATGGAAGAAAAAATGAAATCTGTAACCGGCGGTATCAGCATCCCGGGATTGTTCTAAGGGTTGTAGAGAGGTCTTGAAAACGCGTTCTGTGCCTCCGCCCCTTGCGGGAGGAGTTGCCCGGAGGGCGGATGAGGGGTTATGATTTATCCAAAGTCAATAGCAACACTAATTGAGCAGTTTCAGAAATTTCCGTCCGTTGGACCAAAGTCAGCCCAACGGATGGCTTTTCAGGTACTAAAGATGCCTTTGAGCGAGGTTGAGAAATTTGCAAATGCTATTCTTGACGCAAAAAAGAGCTCTAAGACCTGTGAAATCTGCTACAACATATCATCCCAGAGCCCTTGCGAGATTTGCGAGTCCAGAAATCGCAACCGCTCGGTAATTTGTGTAGTAGCAGAGACCAAAGACCTTATAGCAATCGAAAAAACCAACGAATACCGCGGACTTTACCATGTACTACAGGGGCTTCTTTCGCCGATGGACGGAATTGGAGCAGAGGACATCAGGATAAAAGAGCTGCTCACAAGGCTTACGAGCGAAGAAGTTCAGGAAGTTATACTTGCGCTTTCTCCGTCTGTTGAGGGCGAAGCTACAAGCCTTTATTTAACAAAACTCATAAAACCATTCGGTATCAAGATTTCGCGCATAGCTTTCGGACTTCCAGTAGGCGCTGATTTGGAATATGCAGATGAAGTTACCCTTGCGCGCGCTATTGAAGGCCGAAGAGAGCTATAATTTTACCTCCTAATGTAACTCAATACCTATTCTGTTACATAAGTACTTATATTTACGGCACAAATCCGGAAAACTTTAGGGCTTTAGATGAAATTGTTACAAAAGTTTATAAATAAATTCCCTCGCCCTGGAGGTAAAATAAGCTTGTAGTCTTGAATTTAGGCTACTCCGCCTGTTGAAAAGGGAGAGGGTTGGGGTGAGGGAGCAATCCCTTGTCTGGCGCTTGTTGTACCCCACCCTAACCCTCCCCATCCAGGGAGGGAACGCGCCCAACTTGTAGTCACAAAACAAGCCCAAAAGCGCCAAGCCTGTAGGCCAAATACCATAAGGGCAAGACGGTCTACGTGCGTAGCACATGTAACAGAATAGTATTGTGTTACACCTGATGTAACTTAATTTATATAAAGGAGACTTGTATGACAGAAGTAAACCCACTATTGAACGGCACTCTCGCCGGAAAAATCGCGCAAAAACTCGACGCAGCAGACGGCAAGAAAGACGGAAAAATCAACGCGTCCATCTGGAACGAGTTCGTCGCAGACAAAGGCGGAAAAACAATCAAAGAGTCGATTGATGTTGTTGCAGCAATGAACTCTATTACCACCTACGCGGTAAAAAACGCAGCAACCGCAGACAAAGCAGTAAACGACCTTGCAAAAGAATGGCTTGGAGCGGAAGCACCGGCTCCGGCTGAGGGAAATGAAACTCCGGCGCCTGCTCAAACAAACCCCGATGAGCAAACGCCTCCAACTGTAGATGAAGCCCAGACAGCAAAAGACGCTGAATCGGTCAAAGTCACAGTACCTAAAGCTGCTAAACCGACAAACAAAGCAGAGGTTGATTCTATTATCAAAAATCAAAAAGCAGGCAGAGAAGTTGCGGACAAAATCAAAAATGCGTTTAATGCATTCGCCCAAGCACGAACTTCTGAAAATCTTAATCAGTTAGAAAATGCCTTGAAATTGATAAACAAGGATAATGTAATCTATGTTGTAGAATATTTTCCGGATGTCATTGACAAAATACACGAATTTAGATACAAGCAGGATGATGTTATTAAATACATTTTAACGCCTCTGGGAGAAAAAGGAGACGATGCAAACTTTAGCATTGGAGAAGGTGAGCAAAAAATGACTCGCAGTCAATTCTATGAGAAAAGTGCAAAGCGTTGGTCTTTTAATGCAATGAAATCTGAAATAAAATCGCTTTCTAAAGATATTGCATCAAAAGAGCGACAGGTTAAAGATGATTATACTACTAATCTAAAAGCATATAATAACGCCCCAAAAGTCCAAAAGACTTTTGATGATGCGAATAAATTGCTTGCAGAGGTCGCTAACATGAATCCTAAGCCTGAGATTACAAAAGGCGAAGGTTGGGCAAATGCAAAACTTCCTGATGGAAGATGGATTGAAGTAAAATATGGTAGCAATGGTGAGATTGAAAAAATACTTGTTTCACATGACACAACACCAAATGTTAAACCAGATGGTTCAAGTTTTGATGGTGCAGAAATAAGTTATTCAAAAAATGAGGCCTCGTATGATATAAACAAGAATAATTTTGGTTATGAAGGCTCTATCACCAGAGGTTACGACTTTGAAAAACTCAAAGCACTTGCGCAAAAAATATTCGGATAAACAATACAAGTGCGGCAAATTGCCGCCCTTGTATTATTAAAAATCGATTATATAACTTTTCTCCACAATCGTCAAATAATCATCTTTTTATTTGAAACACAGAAACAAATTGTGTAGTATAATATAAAGAGCGCTTTTTGACTATGGAGGAGTATAGTTAATGAAAAAAAGATTTATAAAATCAAGTTTAATATTAATGTCTGCGGTATCAATGGCGATTGGAAGCGCCTACGCAGCAACGCCGGCTGAATTGTATGACGACGTGTGGAAAATCGTAAACAAAAAGTACTATGACCCGACCAACAATTCACAGGATTGGACAAAGTGGAGATATCGTTACGAAAACAAGCTTAAGACAAAAGAAGATGCCTATGTTGCAATCGAGACAATGCTCTCAAGCCTTAACGACCCCTACACAAGATTCTTAGACCCTAAAGAGTTTTCAGAAGAAACCCAATCAATAAAAGGTTCTCTAAAAGGTATCGGGACACAAATCGGGCTCCGTGACGGAAACCTCGTAATCATCGCACCTCTTGAAGACTCTCCGGCTGAAAAAGCAGGGCTTCAGGCTGACGATTACATTCTGGAAATCAACGGCGAGAGCACAAAAGGCATAAACATCGAAGCTGCTGCGGACAAAATCCGCGGTGAAAAAGGTACAACAGTAACACTTCTTATCCAGAGAAAAGGCGTTCCAAACAAGACTTACAGCGTTGTAAGAGACGAAATCGAGGTCAAATCAGTATCCTGCAAGCCTCCGTTTGAAACAACAAAGATTCCGGGTGATATCCAGTACATCAGGTTGAGCTCGTTTATAAGCAAAAACGCTGCTTCTGAAATCGAATCAATCCTTAGCAACTCAAGCGGAATGAAAGGCTTCATCATTGACCTTCGCTCAAACCCGGGCGGGCTTTTGACCAACGCAATTTACATTTCTGACATGCTTTTAAGAGGCGGAGTTATTGTAAGCACGGTTGACAGAGACAGCTACAAAAACACCACCCGTGCAAGATACCAGCAGGCAACAGACAAGCCGATTGTGGTCTTGATTAACAAGGGCTCGGCTTCTGCAAGTGAAATCCTTTCCGGCGCGCTCAAAGACAATCACAGAGCTACAATCATCGGCGAGCAGTCTTTCGGAAAAGGGCTTGTGCAAGAAATCAACAGGCTTCCGGATGAAGCAGGCATGAACATTACTATTCAGAGGTATTTGACTCCATCAGGAACTGATATTCACAAAAAAGGCATAACTCCTGATATTGTGGTAGAATTAACTAAGGAGAACGCCGACGCTAAAGAGGACGTTCAACTGAAGAAAGCTATTGAAGTATTGGAAGAAATGACATGTCTTGTACAAAAGAATGGATAGTAAAAGGGGATAAAACAAGCAAAAAATCCTTAATAGACAGATTATTAGAAGTTAGGGGCATTACGACCGAAGCGGCAAAGGAAGAATTTCTTAACCCGTTGGGGATAACGTTAATGCACCCTAACGCTTTTTGCGATATGCCAAAAGCAGTTGAGCGTATTGTTAAAGCCATAGACGAAAAGGAAAACATCCTTATCTACGGCGATTTTGACGCAGACGGCGTAACCTCAACCTCTGTTCTTATGAAAACCCTTGTCTACCTCGGCGCGAATGTTGATTATTACATCCCGGACAGAGAATCCGAAGGCCACGGACTTAATACAAAGGCTCTGGTTCAGCTTCTTACAAAGAAAAAACCAAAACTCGTAATCACGGTTGACAACGGCATTAGCAGCGTTGAAGAAGTTAAGTTCATAAACAGCTTCCAGCGCGACGTAATCATCACAGACCACCACGAAGCACCGGAAGAGCTTCCTCCTGCACTTGCTATCATCAACCCAAAGGCAATGAACGCGCTTGATGAAAAACTTACCCCTGCACAAATCGAGTCACTAACCTCGCTTGCAGGCGTCGGGGTTGCATTTAAGCTTGCACAGGCTGTGCTTGAAAAATACGACAAGCTGTCTTTCTCTTATGAAATTCTACCTTTCGTAACAGTCGGAACAATCGCGGATATCGTACCGCTTATCGGTGAAAACAGGTACTTTGTGACAAAAGGGCTTGAGCTTATTGCATCAGGAAAGCATTACGGGTTAAAAAGAATGCTTGATGTTGCCGGAGTCGGAACAGACAACGGGCTTACAGCAGAGCAAATCGCGTTTACGATTGCACCGAGAATCAACGCATCAGGCAGAATCGACACCGTTGATTCTGCTATCAAGGTTATGATTTCTGAAAACAAGCAGGAAATCGAAATGGCAATAATCACGCTCGAGAACTTCAACAAGCTCCGTCAGGAAATGTGTTCCCAGATGTTTGCAGAGGCTGATGAGATGTGGCGCGCTTCAAAAAGCCGTGACAACGCAATTGTGCTGTTTTCAAAAGATTGGCACATCGGAATAATCGGGATTGTGGCTTCAAAGTTTGTTGAAAAGTATTACAAGCCGACTTTCATAATGAATTATTCGGAAGAAACAAAAATGTTCCGCTGTTCTGCGCGTGGGGTTAAGGAATTAAACCTTTACGATATTATCTCAAACATTTCAGAGCACCTTGAAGGTTTTGGCGGGCACCAGCTTGCAGCAGGGTTTGCGTTTTCAGAGGAAAAGGCTTCTTTTGACACGGTAAAAAAAGCCTTGAACAAAACCATTGATGAAATGCTTAACGGGCAAAAGCTCAACCCGTCGATTGATGTTGATTTGGAGCTTTCAATAGACGAGGTTGATGTTTCGCTTGTTGAGGAGATTTCCAAGCTTGAGCCGTTCGGAGCCTCAAACCCGTCGCCGACTTTTGTTGTAAACAATCTTGCTTTAAAACAAAAGAAATTAATGGGCTCAACAAAGGACCACTTAAAGCTCACAGTCGAAGCGCCAAACGGAACAATTGACTGCGTGTGGTGGTCAAGAGGCGATATTCCGCTTATTCAGGGTGACAGGATGGATATTGCGTTTGCGCCGCAGCTGAATACTTTTAACGGTGTGACTTCCGTGCAATTAATCCTGAAGGATGTGCATTCTGACGGTTTGAAGGAAGAAGAGACTTCTAAGGTTAAAATATACGACCACCGTAAAAAAACAAATATTCTTGCACAGGTCAACGACTACATCAAAAATTCGAAGCTAAGCATTTGCGCTTTTGTTGAAGACAGGAGCATTTTAGAGAAGTTAAAGCCGTTCAAGAGCATTTGCGACTGCATTGTAACACGTTCGAATGCTCACAAGAGCGATGTTTTAATGTTTTTTGATTATCCGGCAGACGAGGATGTAATGCAGAGCGTAATGACAACCTTTGCAGCTGACGCGATTCATTACATGAATTATCAGAACTACAAAATCAACGAAGAAGGGGTTCTCAAGGTCTTTTCCGGCATGATTCGTTACACCTGCAACACTCTTGACGGGGATTTCAGTCTTTGCCGTGCAGCTTCCGCTCTGGGTGTAACAAATGTGGTTATTGAAACTCTGCTCGAGATGTTTGAAGACACCGGCATGATTAAGATTAAGGAGCGCGGCGAGGAATCGTTCAAAATCGAGTTTATATCGTCGGTTGAGCTTTCCAAGACCTTGCACACATTGAAGTATGCGGAATTTGTGGAGTTGATGAACACTATTAATGATTACAAGAATAAGTTTATGGTGATTGATTTGGGTTAAACACCCTTTCTGCTGAGCTTAATGTTATTTCTCAGACTTCAAGCTGTTTTCCAAAATGTATTCAATATGTTTTGTAATAGACCGTTTGTTATCCTCTGCATCTTTTTTGATGCGCTCAAACAGTTCGTTTTTTATTCTTAATGTAAAAACTTTTTCATTCTTTTCGTTTATAGACATAATGACCTCAAAAATTCCGAAAACTTCTCCAGCGCAGCTTCCAAGCACTCCGGCACAACGCAGTAGCCAACTCTCAAATACCCTTCCATCTCCAGAGTCTCGCCCGGAAGGATTGCAACCCCTGTTTTTGCCTGCAAATCACGGCAGAGTTTTCGAGAAGGAATATTTTTATTGTACCTGATTAGCGCAGTCGTGCCTCCAATCGGCATTACGCAGTCAACTTGCGGCTCTCGCTCAAGCCAGTTTTTTAAAATCTTCAATCCCGAATGCATTATTAAAAAATTCCGTTGCGCAATTTCGTCTCTGTTTTCAAGCGCAACAGAGGCAAAATAATCGTCCAGAATACTTACACTGATTGTGTTGTACTGTCTCTGGTGGTTGATTTCTGCGACCAAATCTTCCCTTGCTGCAATCCAGCCAACGCGAAGTCCCGGAAGCGAGTAGGTTTTAGACATGCTTCCAACCGAAATTCCTTTTGAGTACAAATCAGCAATCGATTTTGAATAAGGTTTTCCAATAAGATTCAACCCGCGATACACCTCGTCAGAGAGAATCCAGACATTTTTCTTTTGCGCGATTTCAACAATCTTTTCAAGCATCCAGTCCGGAATAACAGAGCCCGTCGGATTA
>CANAXK010000028.1 GCA_947365485.1 uncultured bacterium | reverse complement strand
ATCTTGAAAAAGTGATGGACGAAGTTAAGGCTGAATTTAAAAACAAGGGTTCTTATTACAAAGAAATCCTTGGCAATGGCAACTTCGGCAACAAATTGGCAAGAGCTTTGACATTCAGAGGCAAAAAACTAAGCGAATTTGAAAAATCTTACGTGATGCCTCAGGCAAGAGAAGTTGTACGTGATTCAGTCAACGACGCTCCTTTTGAAAAATCAAAAGAAGTTAAAGGTTATGCTAAATACGCACTAAAGCAAGACGGTGACTACGACAAATACACTAAGAGAGCTCTTGGCGGTGAAAACACTTTCTCTGAATGGGTTCAGGGTAAAGATTCAGATATGAAAGTAGCAAGAAAAAATCAGGCTAGATTCAACAGAGTTGAAAAGGCTAAAAACCAGACAGAAGCAGAAGTTCTTGATGCTTTGGGCAGAAATGGAAACAAGCTTCTTGAAGCACTAACAACATCAGGTTTGATTACAAAGAAAGCTGACGGAAATTACGATTTGACAGTCTTATCTGACATTATTGTAAACGAAGTTGGTTCTGACAGATACCTCGACAAACACGACAACAAAGCTATTTCAGAAAAGCTTGGCACATATTCAAGAATCAAGCGTGACCTTGGATTGGAAGACACTTTGACAAACAAGCAGGCTAAGAAACTAGTTAAATTATGCGGAATAGATATTGAAGGCGCTAACTGGGGCAAAATCGCTTGGAACACAACTCTTGGCGGTTTATTCGGAGCTTTATCAGCAGGCGGTGCAGAAGCTGCACGCGGTAACAGCGCTCATCAGTACAAGAAACATGACCAAATCCAGAGCTCAATCCACCTTGATACAGATGATTTGAACAACATCGGATTCAAGACGATTGTTAATGGCAAAGAAATTCCAAATCCGGACAAACCGATTTTGAACATTACTTTCCCTGAAGGCGCTGAATCAGCTGCAAGAGTTGTAGTTGATTTAACAACAAACATTGACAACATGAAAGACCTTCTTCTTAAGGGCGGCAAATTCGTATTGTCAAACGCTTTGAAGGGTGCTTTAATCGGCGGTGCATTAGGATTCTTGAGCGGACTTGCTGATACAAGCAAAAAAGAAGTTTCAATTGCTGAAATCAACTTTGATTGTACAAAACTCGAAGACTACATCAAAGATGTTGAATTGAAGTTCCCTGAATGGTCTGGAGCTTTGACTCAAATCGCAATGACATTTGTTGACGACAAAGGCAACTGGGACTGCGACGGATTTAAAGATTTCTTACGCAAAGCAGCTGGTAACGATATCTTGAACAGAAAAGAACTTATTGCAGCTCTTCAAGACAAACAAAAAGAATTGGAATCAACAGCTACACCGGTAACTACTCCGACAACAACGCCTACTACAACACCGGTTGGCGGAGAACAGCAGACAACAGTAACAACAACTCCGAAAAAATGTCCTGTTGATATAGATGAAACAGTTGGCAAGAAAGCTGTTGTTCACGATATTAAATTTGGCGACAGCTGGGAAGAATTTGTTGAAGCTTACTTCCCGACCTGGAAAGAATGCTTCGGAAAACTTCAGGGTAAAGACGGTGCTGTAAGAGCACTTAAAAAAGCTTTAGCCACTAAAGAAGATGGTACTTTGGATAACGCTCTATATCAAAAATTACTTGCAGGCTACATTCCATCTTCAATCTCTGTTCCAGAACAAATCGGAGACTGCAAAAGAGATGGTAATGAAGTAAAAGACCTTAAATTTAGGAAACCGGTAGGCGAGGCAGTAGGATATATGGGTTCAGTTGGTATTCAAACTAATACCAACGGCGAAGTAACTCTGAGTGACTGCAAAGGAAGATCCGGCAAAGGTAAAAACATTGAAGAAGCTGTCACTGACTTAAATAAAAAGTTAGGAGAAGGTGAAGCTCCTTATACAGAATCAGATATCGTAAAATAATACAGACTATGGTTGTTTTTAATTAAATAAAAAAGGCGGATATTTAATCCGCCTTTACTTTTTTCATTCTTCCAATTTATTTATTATCCCAAGATGTTTTCCAAATCACCCAAGATACCTTCGTGGTTACCGCCACAGTTGCAATTGCAAGTCACTTTACCTGTTACGTCAACTGTAATGTTGTGGTCTTTGATTGCTGCGAGAATATCATCCAACTTAGCCATCAATGCGGAATCATCATAAGTCTTATCTTTGATATTGTTGAGAATATTAATGATTGTATCCATTTTCTTCAAGATAGCTTCTGTATTACCATTAGCCAATTCCATAAATGCGTCTAATTTTGCAAGGATGTCTTTAGCATTGTCATCGTTCTTGCCTAATTTTTCAAGAATTTCATCTTTTGCAGTCTCAATAGTTAGATTAATAACATCAGCTTTAGCATCAATGTTTGCAAGAATATCGCCATTCTTTTCTGCTTGTTTTAGCAAATCAGCAAGCATTTTTTCTATACCTGACAGGTCAATGTTACCGGCATCAATCTTGATATTGCCTAATGCTTCAATGATTGCTTGAGTGTTCTTATCCTGATTATCAAGAATTTTTTGCAACAAATCTCGGATAGCTTCTGATCCCGGAGCACCATTGTTGATAACCTCTAACACTGTTTTGAAATTGTTATTCATATCCAAGCCAATCTTAGCAAGGTATTCAAGAATCTGGTTACCTAATTTCTTACCATCTTCACCGTTTTGTTTAACGTTTGCATTAAGTTCCTTCAACAATGCGATTACTTCATCAAATTTTTCAGGATTATTGCCAACCTTGTTAATCAAAGCTTCAAAGTTCTTGTTCATATCAAGACCAACAGAGGCAATGTATTCAAGAATTTGGTTACCCATTTGTTTGCCGTCTTCACCGTTTTGCTTAACATTGTCATTAAGTTCCTTCAACAACGCGATTACTTCATCAAGTTTTACAGGGTCATTGCCGATTTTGTCAATCAGCTCACCGAAGTTTCTGTTCATTTCAAAACCAACTGCCGCAATGTAGTTAAGGATTTCGTTGCCCATTTGTTTGCCTTGTTCGCCATTTTTTTCAACATTAGTGTTAAGTTTTTCCATTAACGCGATTATGTTATCTAATTTTGAAGAGTCAGTACCGATTTGTTCAATCAACTCACCGAAATTTCTGTTCATTTCAAAACCAACTGCCGCAATGTATTTAAGAACTTCTTTACCCATTGCATCGCCCTGTTCACCAAGTTGTTTAACAGATTCATACAATTTACTCAACAGTTCTTTTACTTCAGTTTGGCTCTGGCTATTTTCTTTTGAAGATTCGTAAATCTTTTCAAGGTAAGAGTTAATAACTTCATCATTCTTAAAGTGTTCTTTCAAGTCTTGAATTATAGTTCCAAGTTGAGCGCTAATGTTGCCAAGAAGCTTAGTGATTTCCTGCAATGCCTGTTGAGCAGACATATTACCGCTTTCAACAGCTTTTAAAATATCATCTAGTTTTTGATTTGCTTCGTCCTGTTTCATACCGTTAGAAACCATGATATCAATCATTATTTGTTGGTTTGCTAAGACTAAATTTTGAAATGCTTCGTTTGTAAGTTGCTGCTCTTTCATCAAAGAAATTATGGTGTTCATCATAGACAAAATTTTATCGTATTTTTTAGCCATTTCTTCGTTTTGTTTTGCCATATCTTCTCTCAAGCCCTTAATTTCGTCTATTAAAGACTGCAAAACAGACATATCAATATTTACTGTAGCACTCTGGTTAATGTTAATTTGAGAATTGTCAATTGTATCACCTTCTTGAGTACAAGAAGTCATTGTTGCTGCACCACCAAGAGTAGTCAATGCCATCAAAGCAGCCATTCCGAAGTTTTTCAACTTAGAAGCTTTTCCTTGGAATGCGATATTGCTCTGAAATGGAGTAACAAAACCTTCTGCATTTTCTTTCTGTTCAGGAGCATCTTTCATAACTCCAAGCTTTTGAGCCAATTCAGGCTCTGCCATTAAATTATTCATTGCTTCAAAAGTCAAAGCGTTCATGCCGGTTTGAGGGGGTTCACCTTCAACATTCGGAATAACGTTTGTTTGTGGCTTACCTGTTTCTTGACCTTCGCCAAATCTAATCTTTTTCAATAATAACAGTTCGTTTGAGTTGATGTTCATAAGTTTTATGCTCCTTTTACATAATTAATGTCTTAACCTGCGTAACAAGTTTAAAACACCTAAAAAATATTTTTGCTAGTGTGACAAAATTTACCCTAAAAAATATTACAAAACTTAACATTTTTAGGACAAAGATAAAGCTATAAACTTGTATTGTAATTAATCAGCGACCCTGATTATGCTTGTTACGATACAGTCCTCGAGTTCAGAAACAACTTCTTTGATAAGTTTTTCCTGACATTTTTCAGTAATTACAATAATATCAGCCGTGTTGTCTTCTGAAACACCCTTTTGCAAAATGCTTGAAAGGCTGATGTTCTTGTCAGCGCAAATTGTACCGATTTTTGCAATAATTCCAAGTGCGTTTGGAGCTGTGATTGATATGTAGTACTTGTTAAAAGTATCCTCAATCTTTACTGGCATAGCTTTTGAATCATGGTGACATCTCATCATTGGAAGCATGTAATCAGTTTTTCCAAACTCTGCAGCTATAGCCAGAATATCACCCACTACAGAACTTGCTGTCGGAAACTCTCCGGCACCGGGACCTGACAAAACAATGTCACCAATCGGATGACCGCTCATCTCTACTGCGTTGGTTACATAATCAATATGTGCAAGCATTTTGTCTTTTGAAACAAGCATCGGATGGACTCTAACGTCAGCGTTGTTGTTTTCATCAATCGTTGCGCTTGCAATCAACTTAATCTTGTAGCCAAGCTCGTTTGCTTTTGCCATGTCTTCTTTTCTAATATTGGTAATACCTTCTCTGTAAACATTCTCAATCTTGATTCTGGTTTTGAAAGCGATTGTTGCAAGGGTTGTAATCTTGTATGCGGCATCAAAACCCTCCACATCACCGGTCGGGTCTGTTTCGGCGTAGCCAAGAGCCTGCGCTTCTTTTAAAACATCCTCATAAGAAGCACCGTCAACATCCATTTTTGTAAGGATGTAGTTTGTTGTGCCATTCAAAATTGCTTGAATCTTGTTTATCTTGTTTCCGGCTAAAATTGTCTTTATTGGCATGATGATCGGAATCCCGCCAGCGATTGCAGCTTCGTAGAGCACAACCCTGTTATGTTCTTCTGCAAGATTAAAGAGCTCTTCGCCTTTTTTTGCAAGGAGTTCCTTGTTAGCAGTAACTATATGTTTTCCATTTTTTATAGCAGTTGAGATATAATCCCATGCCAGCTCAACTCCGCCAATAAGCTCAACCACAACATCAATAGAAGGGTCGTTTACAATGTCAAACGGATTATCGGTCATCATGGTTGAAGGAACCTCAACCGCACGCGGTTTGTTGATGTTTTTTACAGCGATTTTAACAATCTCAACGTTGTCAAACCCAGCTAAGGTCTTGAAAACACCTGTACCAACAGTTCCAAGCCCTATTAAACCGATTTTCAATTTGTCCATAATGACCTCCTTCAATAGAGTTTATTATACCATGGACAAAATTATAAATAACATTTCATTTCCTGACCTTCAACACCTGCGTAAAGTTCAACAAACTGCTTTGCAGGGCTAACGTCAATTTTGGTAAGCAAAACTTCTTCAATCTGGAAGAACCCGACATCGCCGGACATTTCAATATCAATCCGGATTGGCTTGTTTTCACCGTGGTGAATACTGATTCTGTTGATTGCGTTTGCAGAATACTTGTGGATATCACCGACGCGCGGAGTTGTATTAAGCGCAAGAGGGATTCTTGCACGTCCTTTTGTCATGTCGCAACCGTCAGCAATAAGTATAACTCCAGCTTCAATTGAATGAATTTTTCTTGATGACATGTGGCCGATTATTGCCTCAATCGCAAGTGATCTTATAATAACTCTTCTGTGCAAATCATCAGGGAAAACGTGCATTAAAGCTCTTTCGATAAGAGGTTTTGCAAGCACGACAGACATTTCTTCGTGCCCTTGTCTGCCTATCATCATACCCAAATCGTGCATAAGTCCTGCAAGGATTATTGCACACATGCTGTCTTCAAAGGTTCCGATTTCTTCTTTTTCAAGCGAAGTCTGAATGCCTGACTCATGAAGAATGTTTAGCATTTTTATTGCGTTTCCGCAAACCTGCCTCATGTGAACCGGCCCGTGGTCGTTGTAGCCAAGACGCTTGATTGAAACATTGTTAGCGTAGTCCTGCATTTCCTGAAGCTCTTCATCTTCAAACAGGTAATGCACAAGCTTCAAACAGTTAGGACTGTTCTGAAGTCTTTTTAATATTTTTGATTCAACTGATATTTCTTTTACTGATTTCATACTTAACAATTTAGCACAAAGTCGGTGTTATGTAAAATAGCGGTTATGTGTTATACTTTAATACGTATGAAACGATTTTTCAGAAAATTATTCTCAAAAGTAACACTGATTATCCTGATTTGCGTAATAGCTGTTCTGGCTTTTTTCTACTGGGGCTGGATAGAAAAACAGGCTATGAAAGCAAAAGGGATGTATTATATCTATAAAGGCGATCAGGCTTACTCACAGGATAACATGGCAAAAACCCTCGACTACTACCTGTCAGGGCTTAGACTATTTCCCGAACACTATGAAGCATGGTTTAACCTTGGCAATATTTATGCGGTTTATGAAGACTACTACTCAGCAGTAGATGCTTATGAGCACGCAATCGAACACAACCCGAAATTCGTTATGGCACGCATGAACCTCGGGATTGTCTACTCTGAAGATTTGGGCTTCTTTGACGAAGCAATCGAACAGTTTGATACGATTACGCAGCTTAAGATTCTGAAACTCTGGATTCCTTTTGTTTACAGCAACGTAAAAAGCGTTAAGGAGAACCGAGGACTTGCCTACTTCAACAAAGGCGTGGCTTACAGAAGAAAAGCAATGTACCTGCCAATGGAGAAAAAATACCTCGCTTACCAGTACCTTGGAGATGCAATTGAAGCCTACGCAAAAGCTCTAAAAATCCTTAAGAAGAATTACGACGTATATTATAACAAGGCAGTGGCGCACCACCTGCGTGGCGAATACAGAGACGCGGGGCTTGAATACTGTAAAGCAATTGATTTGGAGCCGATGAGATTTGAGGCACACTACAATTTAGCTGTGCTGCTGCGCTCACTCAACCGTTATCAGGATTCAATAAGCGAACTGGAAAAAGCTGCGCTTCTCATATTGGAGACTCCTGATTCTTCGTCTTTGCAGTCTGCTTATATTTTTAACCTGTTAAACGAAGTGTCAAGAAAATTCATCACAAGCGACGAGTACTACACGCAAAAACTTTCAGAAGAGCCTGTGGGAAGCATAAGCTACACTTATGTTAACGGAAAAGTCGTTGCTGACGAAGAGTTTGACAAAGCAATGCTCAAAAACTTCAAGACCTGCGCCGGTTTTGAGTATTTTAAAGAGGAAGAAGAATACTAATGGAAAACAAACAACTTCACTTTTTAGCAAAAATTTCTGACATACTTATCAAGGATGTTGACACAGCTGAGCTTTCAGGTGATTTGAAAGAGGCTTTAAAAAACTACACTGCGCTTAAGGACATCAATCTATATGTGTACGATATAACCTCAAACACTTTGCGCAACTGTATTCAGAACTGGAGCGTGATTGATGATAGTGAAGAGGAGATTTACACGGCTTATGAAGAAATTCAGGAGCACGATTTTGTGATAAATTCAAAGGCCTACAAACTTCCTGCCGTGATTAGCGAAATCACTTTGAAGATTAACTCGCTTCTCATGCCGATTGTCAAGGACGAAAAAGTTTTCGGGCTTATTGAACTGGAATTTGAAGCCGAGACCTCAATAAACATGGAATTTCTGTTCCTGATGAAAATCTTTGCAGCGCAGGTTTCACTAAAGCTCCAGAACATTGTTTTGAACGAGCAGTCCAAGATTAATGTGGAATTTCATGACTCAATGAAAAACATTGCAAAGATTATTGAGACCCAGTACGAATTGAATTACATTGTGCCACTAATCGGTGAAATGCTCGACAGGTTCATATCAGACCATTTGATTTACGTATTTTTGAAACAGGATGGCGAATTTAACCTTGTCTGGCCAAAAGCCTGCAAGGACGAAAGGATTTTCGAGGCGCTCAAACAGCTTACACCGGAAACAGAGTATCTTTTGACAAACAACAACAAAATCGGCGCTTTTCCTCTGACATCAGAAGGAGAAATCACGGGCTGTATTGTTGCAAGAAGCACGCTTGACACACTTTCGAAACGCGATATCAGCTACCTTGAACAGCTTACACGCCAATCTGCGATTACGATTGACAGGGCAAACGCATACTCAAAAGTACTGCAATATGCAACTCTGGACGCGCTTACTAACCTAAATAACAGACGCCAGTTTGAAGTCCGGCTCAAGCAGGAAATCGCAACAACAAAGCGTCAGAGCAATCCTTTGTGCGCAATGATGATTGACATTGATTTTTTCAAAAAAGTGAACGACACCTACGGTCATGCAAGCGGGGACGCTGTATTGAGAAAGGTTGCAGCAATCATAAAAGAGAAGCTGCGTGAATCTGATATCCCTTCAAGATACGGCGGAGAAGAGTTTGCAATACTTCTTCCGTTTACGCATATTGAAGAGGCCAAGATTGTAGGCGAGCGTCTCAGAAAAGCGGTTGAGGTTACGCCGATACCTATTGACAATCAGTCTATCAATGTCACAATAAGCATGGGCCTTGCAGAGTTCAAGCAGGAAGAAAACGGCGAAGAACTTTTTGCAAGAGCGGACAAAGCTCTCTACGAAGCAAAAGAGACCGGACGAAACAGGATAATTGTTAGTAATGAATAAATTTGTACAAAAATGTAATACGCTGGAAGATACAAAAAAACTTGCTGAAAAGTTTGCAAAGCTCGTTGATTCAGACGGATGCTTTGTCAACCTTTTTGGCGAAATCGGGGCTGGAAAAACTGCATTTGTAAGGCTCGTTGCCCAGTCACTCGGAATAGTTGAAAAAGTCACAAGCCCGAGTTTTGTTATCCTGAACGAATACCACAGCGCCTCAATTCCTGTCTACCACTTTGATTTGTACCGTCTTGAGCATGCCGGAATCAAAACAATTACAGACGAGCTTCGCGAGTACTCAACCGGAAGAAAAATAACTTTTGTTGAATGGGCAGAGTTCTCACAGGGCGAGCTGCCATTCGAGAGGATTGAAATAAACGTAACTTATGATGACGACGATTCCAGAATTTATGAATTTAAGTCAGTCGGAGAGAAAAATATTAGAATTATAGAAGGACTGAAACAGTGAAGATACTAGCGTTTGACACTTGTTTAGACAAAACATATATTACTCTTAGTGAAGATGAAAAGATTATAAAGAGCGAAACAATTTTATCAGATGGCGAAAATTACCACTCTGCTTATTTGATTTCAACTATTGTGAAGATTTTAAAAACCCAGAACCTCACCCCGCGCGACATTGACTGCATTGCAACAGACATCGGCCCGGGAAGTTTCACAGGAATCAGAGCCTGCACAACGGTAGCGCGTGTGCTTGCGCAACAGCTTGACATCAAGGCAGTGGGAGTATCTTCTATAGAAATCTTATCGAAAATTTTGGGCGGAGACGATTTGGTTGCGCTTGATGCAAGAAAAAACAAGGCTTACGTGTACGACGGTGAAATCCTCGGTGCGGTTGAGCTTGAAAAAGTTGACGAGATGGTGAAAGGAAGGACGCTTATCACAGACAATAGTCTGATTGAGAGGTTCAGCCAGTTTACAGATAAAGCGATTTCTTACCAAGCGGCTAATTATCCTCTGGGCGAGATTCTTGCAAGGCTTGCACTTGAAAAAAGCGAAGTTGACTGGAGGAAGTTAAAACCGCTCTACATCCAGCCACCTCCAGTTTTTGGAAGATAACACGAAAAATTTTTATGTGTACTGTCCGTCTGTATTATTGCTAATTTATTTTTCTTACGATATCCTTATTGATACGAGGAGAATGCTATGACAGTTATAGAAAAAATTAACGAAATTAATGACGTTGTTAAAGAGATTTTTGATTTTACACAGAAAGATGAGACAATCAAAGCTGATTTTGACGAGTATTTAGCCACAATCGGAGCAAGAAATATTCCGCTTAGTCAGGTTGAAAAAATATTCCTGCCTTACATTTTTGAGCGCAGAATCAACGAAAAATCTATTTTAGAAATGTTCAAAGAAAAGTCTGAATCAAAAAACAAAGATGTTATTGAAAGCTTTTTGAACACGCAGGCTTCAATCTTTGAAATCAAAAAGATTCTAAAAAACGGGTTTGAGCTCTATAACCTGATTAACGAAAAGACTTACAAGGTTCTTTCACTCACCAAGATGACAAACTTTCGCGGGGTTTACGCGGGACAATTTATCGTTGCAAGAATCTTTGAGCTTGCAGGTGAATACTACGTAATCGAGATTTCCAACATACTTTCGCACTCACAAAAAGAAGAAGCGATGAGATACGCAGTAATGAAGCTTGTAAACACACCGAGAATGCTTTATCACGACAACCCTGAAAAGGAAGAAGAAATCAAGTCAACGATTGCAGAAATGTATGCAAAGTTCACCAAGGCGTTTGACAAAGACATAATTCTTACCACAAACAAGCACGCTGACGACATTATTGGCGCGTTCAATGAGGGTGAAGAAGTTGACCTTTCTGACAAGGGATGTGATGTTGAGTCTTACAAATTCTTCCACGTTAAAGAATTAGACAACAACTATTCAAACTTTTTGGAAAACTCAATGGGCGGATTTTCTTCCCACAACGAGACTTATGATGTTGCGGTAATTTTTGACGAGAAAAACGGGCTTTACGCAATTCCGTTCTTTGAAACATTCTGCAAGATTTTCGAAAACAAAGATAGTGTAGAAAACGCAAAAGCTTGTGTGGAATACTTCCTCACAAACGATTCGATTCCAAACACTATCTTAGAGCGCGTTTCAACAATGTATCCAAACTTTATGGAAGTTGTAAATGAGGTTATGGGAACTGAATTGACTTTTGAAGAGTTGATTAAGACTTACAAGTCAGAGTATTTGAAAAACAAGATATACTCTTCAGCAACGATTCTGTTCTGTTCAAACGCCTTTTCACAGATTTTTGACTACATTTCCGAGCCAAAGCCGGAAGCTCCTGCGATTACGGAAAAAGTCGGCAGAAACGATCCGTGTCCTTGCGGAAGCGGCAAGAAATTCAAGAACTGCTGTGGAGCATAGCACAAATTTTTGAAGTCAGGGCGCTAAATATAGCGCCCTACTTTTTTAAATAGACTTTTTGTTGTATAATAAAACCAAAATAGAGAGGTAGGAAGTATGCAAGTTTCACTAAACTGGTTGAATGAATTAGTAGATTTAAAAGATATTGACGTAAAACAAATCGCGCATGAGCTTACAATGAGCGGTTTAGAAGTTGAAGAGGTCGAAGAAGTAAGACCAAAATTCACAAATATAATCACAGCGAAAATCGAAAAGATTGATAATCATCCTAATTCTGACAGGTTGCACCTTGTTACAGTTAACACAGGTTCAGACTTGAAAACAGTTGTTTGCGGAGCTCAAAACATTGAAGTCGGTCAGGTAATTCCTTACGCTTCTGTTGGAAGCAAGGTTCTTGACAGAAAATCAGGCGAGCAGTTTGAACTTACTCCTGCCGTAATCAGAGGGGTTGAATCACAGGGTATGCTTTGCTCTGATGATGAGCTCGGAGTGAATGACAGAAATTATCAGGAAGAAGACGGAATCCTTATTCTTAACAGACTTTTCCCAAATGTAGGACTCGGATTGAATGTTGAAGATGTTCTCGGGTTCGAGAAAGATTTTATTTTGCATACAGCGCCTACTGCAAACAGAGGCGACCAGATGTCTGTAATCGGCATTGCCAGAGAGTTGAGCGCGTTATTTGATCGTACATTGTCGACCCCTCACCCTAACCCTCTCCCTAAGGAGAGGGAACAAGTTGATTTCGAAGTTGAAATCAAAGACACAGATGTTTGCAAATACTACTCAATCGGTGTTTTGAAAGATATCAAAATCAAGCCGTCTCCGGATTGGATGCAAAAAAGACTTGTTTCATCAGGTGTTAGAGCGATTAACAATGTTGTCGATATTACAAACTATGTAATGCTTGAATACGGCACACCGCTCCACGCTTTTGATTTGGACAAATTGAACGGATATCTTTGC
>CANAXK010000027.1 GCA_947365485.1 uncultured bacterium | reverse complement strand
TTCAACGAAACAGTTGAATGCCACATGAGATTAGGTATTGAAGTTAAACACGCTGAACAGCAAATCAGATCAACTGTTGTATTACCGGCTGGTCTTGGTAAAGAAGTTCGTGTTTGCGTTATCGCTAAAGGCCCTAAGGTTAACGAAGCAAAAGACGCAGGCGCTGATTTCTACGGCACAGAAGATATTATCGACAAGATTGCTGGTGGCTGGTTTGAGTTCGATACTCTGATTGCAACACCTGACTGTATGGGTATGTTGGGTAAACTCGGTAGAGTTTTGGGTCCTAAAGGCTTGATGCCAAACCCTAAGACAGGTACTGTTACTTTGGATATCGCAAAAGCTGTTAAAGATGCAAAAGCCGGTAAAGTTGAATTCAGAGCTGATAAACAAGGTATGATTCACTGTCCTATCGGTAAGGTTCAGTTCTCTAACGAAGATTTGGTTAAGAACTACGGTACTTTGGTTGATGCAGTTTTGAGAGCAAAACCTTCAGCAGCTAAAGGTACTTATGTTAAGTCAATCTACTTGACAACAACAATGGGACCAAGCATCAAGATAGATTCAAAGAATCTTCAATCAGAAGTAAAAGAAATTGTTGGTTGATATTTACGGCTAGCCGAAAGGTTAGCCTTTTTTTTAAGAAAAAAAGGATTTAGAAACTTTCTAAATCCTTTTTCATATTTTATATTCCCTCCCTAAATGGGGAGGGTTAGGGTGGGGTACGAACATTACCCCCTTGTATTTGTGTTCTCAAAAATAGCCCTGCTCTGACTCAAAGCAAGAAGCTTAAGCGAACACTCACCAATGTTTCTGTCAAGCACACCAATTGATGACAACTTTGCGACAACAAACTCGTTCAAATCCTGCGGCGCAATAAACAGCGGACAAGCACTGTTGCACTCTCTTCCTGCTGTAAAAGGACAAGTCTTGATATCCATTGCCTATTCTCCTAACTCTTTTAACGCAAGTTGAAGCTGCTCGTCATTCGGAGCCTTTCCATGCCAGCCGGCCTGATTCTCCATAAAAGACACACCTTTGCCTTTGACTGTGTTGGCAACTATGGCACAAGGCTTCCCACACTTCTTTGCCTGCTCAACTGCTGCATAGATTTCTTCAATGTCGTGCCCGTTGATTTCAATAACCTCCCAATTGAAGGCTCTTAACTTGTCCTCAAGTGGGTCAAGCGCCATAACGTTTTCTGTGCAACCGTCTATTTGAAGCCTGTTCCTGTCAATTATTGCAATAAGGTTGTCTAACTTTCTATGCGCAGCCTGCATGAACGCTTCCCACACAGAACCCTCCTGAAGCTCACCGTCTCCAAGATAGACCACAACATGAGCATGGTTGTTCTTAAGTTTAAGCGCTAAAGCCATTCCACAGCCGATTGAAAGCCCCTGCCCTAAAGAGCCTGTAGATGTTTCAATCCCCGGGATGTAGCCTTTTGCAGGGTGCCCTTGAAGCTTGGAATTGTATTTACGGAAAGTCATGAGCTCTTTTTCTTCTATGATTCCATGCTGGGCAAGGATTGAGTACAGAAGCGGAGAGGCGTGACCTTTTGATATGATAAACCGATCTCTGTTTTCAAACTCCGGACAGTTGTCCCATTCTTTCGGGATGAAAAGACATTTTTCATAGAGCACTGTTAAAATATCAGCACCGGAAAGCGAACCACCCGGATGACCTGATTTTGCGTTGTGAACCATCTTGACGATGTTTCTTCTGATTTTAGCCGCTATGCTTTGTAATTCTTTTTTTTCTGATTCGGTTAACATACATAACCTCCTTATATTTTACCCCTGCTGTTTAAAGCCTTTAATAAAAATAACGGAAGAGTCGGGAAGATTCGTTTGAACCTTGATGGCTGACACACTGTTCTGTATAACCATTCAAGCCCGAGTATCTGGAAAATCTTCGGCGCTCTTTTTACTGTTCCTGACCACACATCAAGGCTTCCGCCAATTCCTACCATCAGCGCAGGATTGAGTATCTTTTTTGCGTTGTAAATGAACTGTTCTTGCCTTGGTGAGCCCATTGCTATAAGTATTAACTTAGGAGATTTTGTTTTAAGCTCATGATAAATCTCTTCATCGTTATTAAAATACCCATTGTGGTAATATACTATGTTAAGCCCGTTTATTTGTTTTTGCAGTTTTTCAACAGCTTTTGTGATAACTTCTTCTTTAGCCCCGACGATTGCAATAGGAATGCTGTTTGCAGAGGCTTCCTGAAGCAGCCTTCTTGCAAAATCAATGCCCGGAATCCTGTCAATCCTGTTTCCCGTAATCCTTGCCGCGATTTTTACACCGATGCCGTCCGGAATAACCATTTCAGCTTCTTTTATTATTTGTGCAAAATTTGAGTCTTTTTCTGCGCACTGGTACATTTCAGGGTTGATTGTAACAACCTGGCAAACCTTTTGTCCGTCAATAAAGCTCTTTGCTGTTGTAATCGCTTCTTCAAATGTATAATCGTCTATATTTAAGCCTAAAAGTTCAACGCTCATAAAAATATTATACTTGAAAAACAAAAAAAAGTATTTTAAAATTCGTATATAGATAAGAAAGGAGTTTAGAAATGAAAAAATTATTAACAGTGTTGGCATTAATTGCGTTTGCAGGCTCTGTAATGGCTGCAAGCTCAACTGCATCATCAACAAGCTCTTCAAAACTTGAAAGCTATGTAAACAAAAAATTGGCACCTGTAACAGCTAAGGAAAAAGAAATGAACGCTAAGGCTGAGGCTCAGAGAAAAGCTAACGAAGCAAAACAGGCTGAGTATAAAAAACAGCAGGCAGAACGTCAAGCAGCTTTAGAAAAACAACAAAAAGAAGCTCAGGCAAGACGACAGGCTACAAAAGATGCGATTCAGGCTGAAAAAGATTACTGGAAAAATTTAAAGAAATAGACTTTTAATAGGGAAGGTTAACAGCCTTCCTTTTTTGTTATACAATTATTCTATGATTGATAGATATTCGCGGGAAGAAATTAAAAAGATTTGGGACTTGGATAAAAAGTTTGAATACTACCTTCGGGTAGAACTTGCTGTATGCGAGGCTTATGCAAAACTCGGGCAAATTCCTGAAAAAGCCCTAAACGAAATCAAAAACAGGGCTTCTTTTACTGTTGAAAGAATTGATGAGATAGAACGAGAAGTAAGACACGATGTTATTGCGTTCTTGACCGCGGTTAACGAATCAGTCGGAGTAGAGAATGCAAAATATATCCACATGGGATTAACAAGCTCTGATGTTATTGATACAGCTTTTGCACTCCAGATTGTGGACAGCTCAAAGATTATTGAACAAGATTTGGACGAACTTGTCTCTACCCTAAAAAATCTTGCACAGGAAGATAAAGACACGATTTGCATGGGACGCTCACATGGGATTCAGGCAGAAGTCACGACTTTCGGGTTTAAACTCCTTAACTGGCTTGATGATGTTCAAAGGGCGAAAAAGACTTTTGAAGACGCGCTTGAAGAAATTTCTGTAGGACAGATTTCTGGCCCTGTCGGCACGTATAGCAATCTGCCTGTTGAGGTGGAAGAAATTACATGCCAGGAGCTTGGACTTAAGCCTGCACGTATTTCTACCCAGATTATTTCGCGCGACAGACACGCAAAATTCATGGCTGCTCTGGCTTTAATTGCAAGCTTGATTGAACAGTTTGCAACAGAAATCAGACACCTCCAGAGAACAGAAGTTCGCGAGGTTGAAGAGGGGTTTGGCGCAAAACAAAAAGGCTCTTCTGCAATGCCTCACAAAAAGAACCCTGTCTTGTGCGAGAATTTGTGCGGGCTTTCACGGGTTGTGCGCTCAAATATGCTCGCTGCCTTTGAAAACATTAACCTCTGGCATGAACGTGATATTTCGCACAGCTCTGCTGAGCGGATAATTTTTCCTGACTCTTTGATTCTTGTGGATTTTATGCTGCACAGATTTAATGGCGTGGTGCAGAATCTTGTTGTACATAAAGACAACATGCTCAAGAATACTTTTTCTTTTGGAGGAGTGGTTTATTCCCAGAAAGTGCTGCTCAAGCTTGTTGAGAAGGGATACACAAGGGAAGACGCATACAGGATTGTCCAAAAACATGCGCTTGATGCTTTGAATGGCGGGAATTTTAAGGAGCAGCTTTTAAGAGATGAAAAAGTCATGTCAAAGCTTTCAGAATTAGAGCTCGAGCAGTGTTTTGATGTTAAGGATTATTTGAAAAATATCGGCAAAGTTTTTGCCAGATTTGAGTTTTAGGATTTTATTAACATTCTTTACATCCATATTAAGATTATGTCAAGAAATCCTGTTTTGGCGATTTTTTAGTCTATAATAAACATGCAAAGAACAAATGAAATATGAAGGAGAAAGATATGCAATCAGTCGAAGAAATTCTTGGTAAATTAGAAACAGCAGATAATACAACTAAAAATAAAATCGAAAATATCTTGGTAGACAAAGGCACAGCTGTTGTACCGGAACTTGTTCATCAATTGCAGGTTGTAAGAGGCGTTAAGCGCGGTGTTGTTGCGATGACTCTTATCAGAATCGGCGAACCTTCTGTTGAATATCTTGAAGAAGCTGCAAACAGCAACAAAGACTTTGAATGGGTTGCTAAATACCTTATCTCTGAAATCAAGGGCGTTGCTGCATAACAGTGGATGATAAAATTAAAGTAGAAATCTATACGGACGGCGCTTGCAGCGGAAACCCCGGCCCGGGCGGATATGGAACTGTTCTTGTCCATATTGATAAAGATGGTATTAAGCATGAAAAAGAGCTTTCACAAGGTTACAAGTGTGTAACTAACAACCAGATGGAGCTAATGGCTGTTATTGTCGGGCTGGAATCACTTAAAAAAGCCTGCAATGTCACTTTGTACTCGGATAGTAAATACGTTGTCGATGCTTTCAATAACAAATGGATTGACGGCTGGATAAAAAAAGGCTGGAAAACAGCCGGCAAAACTCCTGTCAAGAATGTTGAGCTCTGGCAAAGACTTCTCAAGGCAAAAGAACCGCATGATGTTGAATTTATCTGGGTCAAAGGCCATGCTGGACATGAATACAACGAGCGCTGTGATACGCTTGCTGTTGCTGCTGCTAAAAAAGAAGACCTCAAAGAAAGTCTAAACGCCTAGAAGTTCTTTTGTTTTTTCTCTTATTTCGTGGTCTATTTCAAAAATCTCGTCAAGCGTCGGGTTCTGGATAACTTTGTGCTTGTCCATCATTTTTTCGACAGAATCAATGATGTCAAACAACTTGATTTTGCCCTCCAAAAACGCAAAAACAGCCTCCTCGTTTGATGCGTTCAAGCAAACAGTGGCACTTCCGCCAACCCTTCCTGCTTCACATGCAAGCCTTAGGGCTTTAAATTTTTCTACATCAGGTGATTCAAAATCAAGCCGCGCGATTTCTGCAAAGCTAAAGCTCTTTGACTTAATCCCTTCGTAACGCTCAGGATAAGTAACCGCGTACTGGATAGGAATGTGCATACTAGGGAGCCCTATTTGCGCAATAACGCTTCCGTCAACGTACTCAATTGCAGAGTGTACAATGCTTTGCGGGTGGACGACAACTTCTATTTTGTCATAGTCCATGTTGAAAAGATGGTGAGCCTCAATGACTTCCAACCCTTTGTTCATCAGCGTTGCGCTGTCTACAGTAATCTTTTTTCCCATGTTCCATCTTGGATGCGCAAGAGTCTGTTCAACAGTCGCGTTTTTCATATCCTCAACCGATTTCCTTAAAAACGGCCCGCCGGAGGCTGTAATGATAAGCTTATCCACCTGCGAGAAGTCTTTGATACACTGGTGAATTGCGCAGTGCTCGCTATCGACCGGAATAATGTTTACTCCTTTTTCTTTTGCAAGCGGCATTACGATATCGCCAGCCATAACAAGCGTCTCTTTGTTTGCAAGCGCAATGTCAATTCCGTTGTTGATAGCTGTGATTGTCGGTCTCAAGCCGATTTTACCTGAAACAGCAACAAGAATAATGTCGTTTTCGGTATTTGAGCAAATTTCGTCCAAAGAAACAGGCTTAGCGCCTTCAATTTCGGATAAGTTGCTTGCAGAAGCGTACTTTGGCTTGAACTTTCGTATCTGTTCGTTTAAAAGTTCTGTGTTCCCTCCAGCTGCAAGCGCAATTATCTCAAATTTGTCCTGCAATTTTTCTATTACTTCCAGTGCCTGGCGCCCGATAGAGCCAGTTGAGCCTAAAATACTTATCTTCTTTTTCATTACCTTAACTCTCTTACATACCCGAAATATTCGTTGTTTTTGTACCTGTCAGCAGATTTAATCGCCTCTTCTTTGCTTAAGAACCCTACGCGCATTGCAACTTCTTCTAAGCAGGCAATCTTAATCCCTTGGTTTTCTTCGATTGTCTGAACATACTGCCCTGCTTGCAGAAGCGACTTGTGCGTTCCTGTATCAAGCCAGGCAAACCCGCGTCCGAAAAGCTCAACATTAAGTTTGCCGGATTCAAGATAAATCTTGTTTAAATCAGTAATTTCAAGCTCGCCTCTAGTAGATGGCTTAAGGTTCTTTGCGTATTCAACCACCTTGTTGTCGTAAAAATACAACCCTGTTACTGCGTAGTTTGATTTTGGATTCTGCGGTTTTTCTTCAATCGAAATCGCTTTGCCTTCACTGTCAAACTCAACCACTCCAAATCTTTCCGGGTCTTTAACATGGTAGCCGAAAACAGTTGCTTCGCCTTTTTCTTCTGCAGTTTTTACCGCATTCTTTAGCATGCCGGAAAATCCCTGACCATAAAAAATATTATCCCCGAGCACAAGTGCAGCAGAATCATTCCCAATAAATTCTTCCCCTAGAATGAACGCCTGTGCAAGCCCGTCAGGACTTGGCTGAATCTTGTATGAGAATTTAACCCCGAACTGCGAACCGTCGCCTAAGAGTTTTTCGAAGTTTGGTAAATCTTGTGGTGTGGAGATTATAAGGATTTCTCTTATTCCAGCAAGCATTAGTACAGAAATAGGGTAATAAATCATCGGCTTGTCGTAAATCGGTAGGAGCTGCTTGGAAACAGCCATTGTGCTTGGATAAAGTCGTGTTCCGCTTCCGCCCGCCAAAACAATTCCCTTCATTAGACCTCCGCTTCTTCAAGTCTCAGTGCAAGATAATCACTCAGAGCTGCTTCCCAGCTTCTGCAAATCTTTCCGTTTTCCATGATGCTGAACGCCGGACGTTTTGCAGGGCGCGGAAATTCTTCTGTTGTGCAAGGTTTTAGATTAACATTAAGCCCCTGCTGCTTGAAAATCTCGCGTGCAAATCCATACCAGCTTGTGCTTCCGCTTCCGCAAACCTGATAGATTCCATAAGGTTTTTCAAGAAGCTTAAGTATGCCGTTCGAAAGCTCAACAGTCCAGGTCGGGCACCCAATCTGGTCGTCAACAACCTTCAGCTCTGGTTTATTTGCGAGGCTAAGTATTGTCTCTACAAAGTTCTTGCCATGGTGTCCGTAAAGCCAGCTTGTACGTGCAATGTAGAACTTCTCGCAATACTTCTGAACAGCCTGCTCACCCTGAAGCTTGGTCAAACCGTAGTTGTTAAGCGGATTAGGCATGTCATCCGGAAGATAAGGCGAATCCTTTGTACCGTCAAACACGTAGTCTGTTGAGATGTAAACCATCACAGCATCGTTTTTTGCTGCTGCTTTTGCAATGTTTTCTGTTCCTGTAACATTGATGAGCGTAGCTGTTTTCAAGTCCTCTTCAGCCTTATCAACATTGGTATATGCAGCGCAGTGGATAATTAAATCAGGGCTTTCTTCTGATATTACTCTGTGGACCATAAGTTCGTTTGTAATATCAAGCGTATCAACATCTGTTTCAACGACATCAAACCCTGCGTCTTCCAATATCGGGCATAAATCCTGCCCGAGCATTCCGTTAGCTCCGGTAACAAGTACTTTCATTATATGAGGCTCGCTTTCTTGTCTTCAATACTCTTCATCCACTCCTGATTATTCAAATACCAGTCAATCGTTATTTTGATACCCTGCTCGAATGTTAGAGACGGCTTCCAGCCAAGCTCTGAAGTTATCTTGTCGTTGCTGATTGCATAACGTCTGTCATGCCCGAGCCTGTCTTCTACATACTGGATTGAGTTTTCATCCTTGCCCATTGCATCAAGTATCAGTCGGGTAATCTCCATGTTTGTTTTTTCGTTGTGACCGCCGATGTTGTAAACCTCGCCGACTTTACCCTTGTGAAGCACTACATCAATTGCTTCGCAGTGATCGTATACATATAACCAGTCTCTTACATTGAGCCCGTCACCGTAAACAGGAACTTTCTGGTCTTTCAATAATCTCGAAATAAAGAACGGAATAAGCTTTTCCGGATACTGATATGGGCCGTAATTGTTTGAACACCTTGTGTTCAGAACTGGCATTTTGTAAGTCTCATAGTAAGCTCTCACAAGCATATCTGCACTCGCTTTGCTTGCAGAGTACGGGCTGTTCGGTGCAAGAGGGGTTGTTTCATAGAAATAACCTGTTTTGCCTAATGTGCCGTAAACCTCGTCAGTAGATACCTGTAAATATCTCTCGACTCCGAGTTCTTTTGATGCCTGTAAAAGGTTCAATGTTCCCTGAACATTTGTTTCCACAAAGATTTCAGGGTGCTTGATAGAATTATCAACATGAGATTCTGCAGCAAAATTTACCACGCAGTCAACCTCTGAAACCAGCTCTTTCGCAAGTTTTCTGTCGCAAATATTCCCGTGTACAAAAGTGTAGTTCGGGTTGTTTTTGACATCATCAAGGTTTTCAAGGTTGCCGCAGTAGGTCAGGGCATCGAGATTTATAACCTTATAGTCAGGGTGCTTTTTAAGAACATGTCTTACAAAACAGCTTCCAATAAACCCGGCTCCGCCTGTTACAAGTAATTTCATTAAATTAACTCCTCTTTATTAATATCTTTTAATGACGGCTGAATTTTGTCTTTTTCTGACAAAATTGGTTCAAAATCGATTTCCCAATCAATGTTTATATCTTTGTCAGACCACAGAATCCCTCTGTCAGATTGTGGTGCGTATTCTCCCGTTGCTTTGTACAAAAGCTCTGCCTCGTCTGATAGAACGACAAAACCGTGCGCAAACCCGTCCGGAATAAAGAGCATTTGCTTGTTATCCTCCGAGAGCTCGACTTTCACATATTCACCGAAAGTCTTTGACTTTGGTCTGATATCAACCGCAACATCATAAATCCTGCCTCTTGCGCAGCGCACAAGCTTGGCCTGCCCGTGAGGTTTTGCCTGATAATGCAGCCCTCTAAGCACGCCTTTTGTTGATTTTGAGTGGTTGTCCTGATTGAACTCCACATCTATCCCGTTTTTTACAAAATCTGATTTTTTATAGGATTCAAGAAAGAACCCTCGATTATCCCCGAAAACCTTAGGTTTTACAAGAATTACATCCTCTATTTTTTGCCTCTCAAATTCAAATGGCATAAATCACACTCCTTATAAAATAATTTTATCACAAATAGTTTTGTAAAAATGTTACAAATTTTCCCCCGTAGTTTTTCTGCTTAATAACCTCAAACCCATCGGTAGATATAGGCTCCGAATGCTCTGCAATAATTATTCCGCTTTTTACTTTTGAAAAAACATTCTCATAAATCCCGCTTGCATAAGGCGGGTCAACATATACCACATCAAAGCTGCCGGCTTTTTCCAGAAGCTTAAGGCTGTCTCCGATTACTAAATCGGCTTTGAGCCCTAGTGTTTCGTAATTCTTCTTGAGAATCCTCGCTGCCTGCGGATTCTTTTCAAAAACTTTTACGCTCTCAAACCCGCGTGACAGTGCTTCTAATCCCATTACGCCCGAGCCTCCGAAAACATCGAGGAAGCTTTTGCCTTCAAACTCTCCGAGAATTGAATAGAGCGTGTTAAAAACTCCCATTCTGACCTTGGAAAGAGTTGGGCGGGTTATTCTCTCATCAGGTGCTGTAATTTTTCGTCCCTTGTATATTCCGGCTGTTATTATCATTAACCCAAATCCAGTTTTTCAATCTTAACCTTGAAAACGCTTTCAATATCAACTCCGTTGAGTACGCTCGTAATCAAATCTTCCGGAGTAAACTTGCCTTCAAGGTGCGGAATGAGTCCAAGTATTTTTACGTTTGTGTATTCTTCTATGACGCGCGGAATCGCTGTCAAAAGCGATTTAGGGCAGTCTTCTGTTATGTTGTTAATCACAACCCCTCTGATATCAAGCCCTTTTTCCTGCGCTGTGTAAATCGAAAGCAAAGTGTCGTTAATCGAGTCTTCGCGCGGTGTTACCACAAAAAGCAACGGTATCTGGAGTTTTTTTATCAAATCCGCAGTCTGGAACCCTGCTGAAATCGGGCTAAGGATTCCGCAATCTCCGTCAAGCAAAGTGCAGTCAAACATGCTTGAAATCCTTGCGTACTCGCTGTTTATAAGCTCAACATCAATGGGCTCGTTTTCAAGCTCTGACGCAATTAAGGGCTCTGACTTGGATTTAAACAGGTAAGAAAAATGCGTATCAATATACGGGTCAATCGATTTTACGTAAGTCAAATCAGGTGACTGCATAAACCCGTTCAATTCAATCCCTGCTGTTTGAATCGGTTTATAAACACAGGTAGAATACCCGAGACTCTGCATCGTTGCGGCTATACCTGCTGTCAAAAAAGTTTTTCCATCTTTACTTTTGGATGATGTGATATATAGATTTAACATAAACCGATTTTACCATTTTTATGCAAAAGAGTAAAGAATTATAATGCTTCTAAGGCTGCAATTTTCATTATTTTTGTATCAGGTTTTCTTCCTGTCCAGATTTCAATCGCTCTTTCTGCCTGAAAAATAAGCATGTCCAGCCCGCCAATTGTCCTCAACCCGCGTTTTTGTGCTTCCTGTACAAGCACAGTTTTTACAGGGTTGTAAACAATATCATAAACAACTGTTTCCGGATTTAGCTTATCCAAATCTCCGCGCTCAAGCGGCATCTGGTCAGCCATGAAGCCTTTCATCCCGATTGGGGTTGCATTCACGACAATAGAAGTTTTCTCAAGGCTCCTTATATTTTGAATCTGGTACACATTGAAATTTATCTCCGGAAATTTTGCTCTCACATAATCGAGAGTCTGGCGCGAGTTTATGATGTTTCTGGTATAAAAATCAATCTCGCTTACACCTCTTTCTGCAAGTCCGACCACCGCAGCTCTTGACGCTCCGCCGGTTCCGAGAATACTTGCGTTTTTTCCATGGAGGTTAACTTCTTCGGGGATTGCTCGTTTGAACCCGTAAATATCAGTGTTGTAGCCAAAGAAAGACCTGTCTTCTCCGACTTTAACCGTGTTTACGCAGCCTGCAATATTAGCGTAGTCGTCAATGTCGTCCAAAAACAGTGACATTGGTACTTTAAGCGGGATTGTAACATTAAACCCGTTGTATCCGTTAGCTTTAATGTATTTGATTCTTGAAATCAAGTCTTCCGGCGCTGTTTCCATAACGTCATAGCAGCCTTCAAGTCCGATGCTTTCAAGTCCTGCTTTTTGAATCACAGCAGAAATTGAGTGTCCTAAAGGATAACCGATAATTCCGAGTTTGTACATTTTTTACTCCCCTTTTTGTCAATTATACAGGATTAAAGGGGAAAATGTAAAGAGGGCGCTTAAATTATTGAAGCATACAGAAAATTTTGTTATAATTAGATAAAGGAGTTATTTATGGACATTTCAATATCAAATAATCTTGAAAATATTTTGAAGGCCAAAATTGCAGAAGGAGCTTTTAGCTCTATGGATGAAGCAATTACTTTTGCAATTCAGTTTACTTTTATTGATAACAAGGTCTCTTTGGAAAAAATAAATGAATTGAATGAGAAAATTGAACAAGGCTGGCTGGAAATGGAAGCTGGCAAAGGGAGAAATAACACAGCAGTATTCAGAGATTTAAGAGAAAAATATGCATAAGTTAGAAGTTATTATTACCCCTTCTGCCGAGCAAGATTTGCAAGATATATTTGATTTTATTGCAATGGATAACGTCAGTAAAGCTGTTGAAATGATTGACATTTTTGAAGAAAAATTCAATACTATTGCGATGTTTCCTGATATTGGTGTTAAAAAATCAAATTTTGTTAAACGTGACGTAAAAGAATGCATTGTTGCAAAACACTATGAAGTAATATATTCCAGAAAAAACGATAAAGTGTATATTCTTAGAGTATTGACAGGTTATCAGGATATTTTTAAATATTAAATCTACAGCTTATCCCATTCACCGCATTCAACCAGCTTCCTAATCTCGTCTTTTGTATCCGGATTGTCAGTCTTTGCCTGCAATTCTTTTATCAGTTTTTCCATCTCTTCTTTTGTGAGCTTCTCAACTTTGGGGTCTTTCCCGATAATATCTTTGACACTCTTTGGCTTTTTTTTGAACTTGCCTTTTGCAGCAAGGATTCCGAGCACTGTTAGCCCGACTGCACCTAAACCGATTAGGAGCTTTTGTGAATCTGTTGGCTTCTCCTTTGTTTCGGGCGTTTTAGGAGAAGACTT
>CANAXK010000026.1 GCA_947365485.1 uncultured bacterium | reverse complement strand
TACACCACAAACTCCACTGTAATGGCGACCGAAGAAGGCTCGAAAGAAATCGAATCAGTGGTAAAAGACATCAACGCTGTTTCTTCTAATTCAGAGGTGCTTCTCAACCTAATTAGAGAAATCCTTGAATCTTTGGATGCAATCAACCAAAATGCCAAGAAGCAGAACGACATCATTGAGCGTTTGAATATTATTGACGAAGAAAACAACAAGATTGCAGAGAACCTTGTTCAAATTATGGGCACCAACACTGAAAAGATTTCCAAGCTTACAGAGCTTTCAAACGAAATCAAAAACAGTGCGGTTGATAATTAAGAATAGAAAAAGAAGGTAGTTCTCTTGGATTTTTTAGACAACGACAATAGTAATAACAAAGAAGTAATGTCTATCTTTCAGGTAGAATCAGAGGACATTATTGAGCGAATTTTCAGCAACTTTTTTTCATTAGAAAGCACTCCTGCGAACAAGGAAATAATAGGTGCTGTCTATCGTGACCTGCACAGCCTCAAAGGCGCAGTAAGAATGGTCGGCTTCAACAACATCCAGAACCTAATCCACAAGATGGAAGATATTTTTGATGCTGTAAACAACGACCAGTACGTGTTTGAACAAAACATAATCATGCTGATGTCACGCACGCTCGAAATCGTCTCAAAGTACTTGCAGGAATCCATCAAGAACAGCCGCGAAATCATCGGAGAAGAATACGGTGCAACGATTTCCAACCTTGAATACATAATTGACGTTGAAATACCTGAAGCCGCAAATAACCCAAAACCCGCAACAAGCATTGCCTCTGTTGCAGAAGCAGAGCAGAACACTGTTTCAGAAGACTTGTCTGCGAATCAGGAAGCAATAAACCTCTTATTCAACAACTGCTTTGAAATAATCGACGGAATCGTGCCGGAAGAAGAATCACAGGACATCGTAATATTAAGAGAAGAAGTCCAGAACATTTACGAATACTTTAAGGACACAAATCTTTACGAAGTAAAATCAGCGCTTGAAAACATTCTAACAAAACTCGACTTTGTCATGAACGCTACAAACGCGTTTACAATCAGTGAGATTTTGGAACTTAGAAACGAATTGAGTTCAGCGGCTTCTAAATTCACGACCTCCTGCATTGAGACCGAGGATTCCGGAATAACCTTCTTCGATGTTGCAGAAAAAATCAACATGCTTCAGGGAAGCAGCGTCTACACCGGCGAAATCAAAGAGGACATTCTCCATCTCAAAGAAAAGGTTGAGGACAACAACATCTTAGAAGTCATCAACATGGTGCTTGAGATTCTCGACTTCATCCTTGAAAACTCCGTCCAGCTTGAAGAGCAGATGGTTCTTACCCTCAAAAGCGGGATAGAATACTGCGCAACTCCGAACGAGAGCATTGACAGCGACTTAATCGTGCAGCAGCTTGAGATTATGAAGCAGCTTCTTGATTTGAACTACAAAAAGGATTCGGGAGTCAGCGAGATAAAGAACCTCTCCACCCAGACTTCAAGCAACAGCAAGGCTTATTCTTCGACAGAAATCAAGACGCTTCATGTTAACGCTCAGAAGCTAGACCTGCTTGTTAACCAGCTTGGCGAGCTTATCATAACCAAGATTAAAACAGAAAAGAATCTTGAAAAAATCGATTCCATCAAGAACGCGAACGAAACCTGTCAGAAAGACCTACTTAAGACTTCAAACTACCTCAGATACTACAACAGAAAGTATTTGCAGACAGGAAACACAGAACAGTACACAAGTGCATTTGTAAAACAGGTTTTCTCGCTGCTTTCAGACATCACGCAGAATGTTTCAAGAACGATTTATGACCTAAATTCGCTTTACCGTTCTTCCAAAGAGGACGACATGAAAATGCGTCTGATTATTGACGAGATGGAGTCAATGGTAAAGAACATCCGTGTGCTTCCGATTTCAACCGTGTTCAATTCATTCTCGCGCATGGTTCGTGATATTGCGAACGAGAAGGGCAAGGACATTGATTTTGAAATAGAAGGCAAGGAGACCTGCGCTGACAAAAAGATTATTGAAGAAATCAAGACACCGCTCATTCACATCTTGAGAAACGCAATCGACCACGGGATTGAGACAAAAGAGGAGCGTATTGCAAACGGCAAGAGCCCTATTGGGAAGATACTTCTTTCTGCAAAACAGGACGACAACAAGGTTATCATTGACGTTGTGGATGACGGTCACGGGTTCAACCTTGACAAAATCAAGGACAGGGCTGTATCACGAGGATTTTTGACCCAGGAAGACATTGATTCAATGACTGACGAAGCCATCATGAACATCATTTTCTGGCCAGGATTCACCACTGGTGATTCAATCACAAGTATTTCCGGCCGCGGGATCGGGCTTGACGTTGTTAAGACCAAGATTTCGCAGCTCAACGGCAAGGTCAAGGTCATTTCAGAATTTGGCAAGGGAAGCTGTGTTCACATTGAAATCCCAGTAACGCTTACGACGCTTCGTGTGTTCCTTGTTAAAATTTCGGAACAGATTTTTGCAATCCCGATTCAGGTTATCACAACGTTCATTCTAAAACGTCAGGATGAGATTAACACCAACAACGGCGCACGTTCGATTGTGTACAACGGAAAAATCATTCCGCTCTATTACCTTTCAGACATTCTCAAGCTTGAGCCTGTGCCTCGCGGTGACAAGGAAACAATCCTCATTCTTGAGGCGGACGAAAAAACTATCGGGCTTGTTGTTGACAAGCTTCTAGGCGACCAGGACATTTTGCAGAAGAAGCTTTCTCCGCCGCTTTACAAGGTCAAAAACATTTCAGGTATCACAAACCTTGCGTCAGGCGAGTTGTGCTTAATTTTGAACATGCAGGACATTATGCATCATGATTTCAACAAGGCAATAACTTCTTCAAACGAACCGAAGCTTCTGCCGACTGATGTTTTGTCTTACAAACGGATTTTAATTGTGGACGATTCAATCACCACCCGCACAATGATAAAGAACATTCTTCTGAACATCGGCTACATGGTAGACGCTGTGCTTGATGCGCAGGAGGCGCTTGTCAAGCTTAAATTGACCCATTATGACCTGATTGTAACCGATTTAACCATGCCGAAGATTGACGGTTACGAGTTCATTGAGCGATTAAAGACCGACGAGATGTACATGGACATTCCGATTATTGTCATGAGTTCGCTGCCAGAAAAGAACGCGTACCAGAAGCTCAACCGGTTCAGCATCGAATATTACATGCCAAAAGACAACTTCAACCAGACTGAATTTTTGCAGCAGGTTAAGAAGGTGCTGACGAAGTTTCATAGCTAGTGGAAAAATAAGGCTGGAATTTATTTTAAGTTTAATCAATTGCATTACAGAACTCTTCCTGTGTCATACGATTAGAAATTCTTATGTTTTTAATACTTCTCCATAAGATACCTGCAAACAGACTCCGGCACAAAATTCGTGATGTCGCCTTTGTTCATCAAAATCTCGCGCACACAGGAGGACGAAATAAAGTTGTATTCAGGCTTTGTAATCAAAAATACGGTCTTAATATCTTTGTACAAAGCGAGGTTTGTTTGCGAAAGCTGGAGCTCGTATTCAAAGTCAAAAGAAGTCCGAAGCCCTCTTAAAAGCACAGAAGCACCGCGTTTTCTTGCATAATCCACTGTCAGCCCCTCAAAAGAATCGACTTCGACATTATGAAAATCTTTTGTGCACTCTTCAATAAGTTTTACCCGCGTTTCAATCGGCAGGAAGCCCTGTTTCTGGGCATTATAAGAAACAGCGATTATAACTTTGTCAAAAATTTCAGCGCCGCTTTTCAAAATATCAATGTGTCCATTTGTAATCGGGTCAAAACTCCCCGGATAAATTGCAATAGTCATAGTTCTCCTGCTTTTTTCCTATTATAACATAACAGCTGATTTTATGTTAAAATGAGAAAAATAAAAATAAGGGAGAATTTATGTCAATTATTATAATGATTTTGTTGTTAAGCTTGTTGATTCTTGTGCATGAAATCGGACACTTTGCTGCTGCACGCGCATTCGGCATCAGGGTTGATAAGTTCGGATTCGGGCTTCCGGTCGGACCGACGCTTTTCAGGAAAAAGTTCGGGGATTTGGAAATCCTTGTTCATGCGCTGCTTCTGGGCGGGTATGTTTCGTTTCCTGACGACGAGAAAGACTGCGAGCTTCCGAAGGATTCTCCTGAAAGATTCGTTAACAAGCCTGCATGGCAAAGAGCAATCGTTGTTTCAGCGGGTGTTATTGCAAACGTTCTGTGCGCAATCGCTCTTGTGATGGTCGTTGCAATCTGGACAAAACAGCTTCCGTCAGGAGATTACGAGATTTACGCCGGAGAAATCAACGCTCCGGAAAACGCAAGCATCTGGAAATCAGGGCTTAAAGAAGGGGACCGAATCCTCAAAGCTAACGGATGCGATATAAACAATGCTTATTCTTTTATAACAATCGTGAAAAACAGCGCAAAAGACAACGGGGTTGTTACCCAGCAGACAATTGACGAAAACTTTGCAAAACTTAAGGCTCTAAACCCTGGTTTATCAAAAGACGAGATTATACCGAAAGACCTGTCAATAAGGCTTCCGGAAGAAGCTCATTGCGACGTGATTACAATGGACAAATACGCAGCAAAGGGTGCTAAGTACTTCAAGAAAGAAGGCTTAACGATTGATGACAGGATTAAAGCACTTGAGAAAATAATCGACGGAAAAAATGTTTACATATCAGATGGCAACTACACAATGTACGACGTTGCAAAAGCAATCTCAAACGGAGTTCATCCGATTAACCTTGTTGTTGAAAGAGAGGGCAAAGTGCTGGAACTTAACCCGATTTATCCTGACGAAAAAGGGATTATTGGAATCGGGCTCGGCCAAAAACAAACAATGATTAAAACAAACACCGTTCCAACAATTATCAAGGGAAGCTGCGACTATCTGTGGGACAACACTTACATGATGATGTACTCACTTGGACAGCTTTTTACAGGCAACATTCCGCTTAAGGACATGCATGGCGTTGTTGCTATCACAAAAATCGGCGGCGACATGATAGAAAAGAGCGGCAAATCATCAGGAATCCTGCTTGCTGCGCTTATCTCAATGAACCTTGCAATCTTGAACATTCTTCCGATTCCGGCGCTTGACGGCGGGCATTTGATGTTCCTGTTGATTGAAAAAATTACAGGCAAGCCGCTGGATGAAAAAGTTATTGAGATAATCTCGCAGATATTCTTCTCGCTCCTGATTATTTTGATGATTTTTGTTGTGTTTAATGATATTACGCTGCTTGTGAGAAAATAACAGGCCTCCCCACCCTACCAATTGTTTTCCCCGTCCAACCAATACATAATCCAGATATGAAAATAATTATTATCGGCGGAGTTGCAGCCGGAGCCAAAGCTGCAGCAAAATCAAAAAGACTGCTTCCGGATGCGGAAGTCCATATTTACACATTGGATGAATACGTTTCATACTCGTCCTGCGGTATTCCTTATTATATTGCAGGTGATTTTGAAGACTGGCACAAGCTTATTGTGCGCTCAAAAGAAGAGTTTGAAAAGAGCGGGGTAAATATTCACACGCTTCACAAAGTCACAAAGATTCTTCCTGCTGATAAAAAGATTGTTGTCCGTGATACGCAAAACGGAGAATGCAAGTTTGTTGAATATGACAAACTCATCATTGCAACAGGCTCTGTACCAATAATTCCGGATATTACGAACAAAGATTTGAAAAATATTTTTACAATCAGAAACCTTGAAGACGGTATTGCAGTAAGAGAGGCAATGCAAAACGCCAAAAACGTCACAATAATCGGTGGCGGCTATATTAGCATAGAACTTGTTGAGGCGCTAATTAAAAACGATAAAAATGTTACCCTGATTGAACGCGCGCCTTTTATCTTACCGGTTTTTGACGAAGACATTTCCGCGCAGATTCAGACTTTCATTATCGAAAACTCTGAGCATAAAGTAAATATTCTTAACGACGATGTGGCAAGCGAGTTTATTGGAGAAGACACTGTTACAGGCGTTGTAACAGCGAACGGATTCGGATTTGAAACTGATATGATCATAATTGCGGCTGGCGTTCGACCTGTTGTAGACATCGCAGAAGCTGCGGGAATCGCGATTGGCCCTACCGGTGCAATCAAAGTAAACAGCCGCATGCAAACGAACATTCCTGATATTTATGCCTGCGGTGATTGCGCTGAAAAGATTAACATGATATCCAACACGCCAATGTGGATTCCTCTGGGCTCAACTGCAAATAAAGAAGGACGCGTTGCAGCGATTAACGCCTGCGGCGGCGTAGAGGATTTTGAAGGAATCCTGGGCTCCGCAGTTGTAAGATACAAGGCTTTGAGCATATCAATGTCCGGACTTACTGAAAAAGTAGCTCAAAAGCTCGGATTTGATGCTGTTTCGGTCGTTATAACCAAGCGCGACAAAGCCGGCTACATGCCGGAAGTTCAAAACGTCACCCTGAAGCTGGTTGCGGACAGGCGCTCACACAAAATTCTCGGCGCACAGGCAATCGGCTCAAGCGATGCAGACAAAAAGGTTAATACAGTATCTGTAGGGCTTATCCGCGGAATGACAGTGGAAGATTTGCTTGACGTAGACTTGACCTACGCTCCGCCGTTTTCGACGAGTATTGATATTTTGATTTCTGCGGCAAGGATTTTGAAGTCGAAGTTGAATTAGTTACAATCCTTTGGCCCTTTCCAATGTCTTTCCAAAAGAAAGTATACATCAACGTATAGACATTGTAAAGTATATGTAAAGGTAAGGGTGAGACATGAAAAAGAAATTATACAAAAGTGGCAACGCCTGGGCGTTACTGATACAAAAAGCGTTTCTTCAACTACTGGATATAAATCCAGAAGTTGATGAGGTTGAAATTGACATAAAAGACAAGGTTTTGCAAGTAAGAAAAGCTTCTAAAACAGAGGAAAATATTTAAAAAGCCCTTCCTTTTAGGAAAGGCTAGTTGCAGAAGCCTGCAAGCAATATAGCTTAGTTCAAATCGTAGCGTTTGCAATCTTCTTTTTCCTCATTGTCTTCTTCCACCCATACGAGTGTAATTGACAGAGGTATTGCTTCAAACGGATTTGTTGCTGCTTTGTCATACTTATTTATTTTTCTATTCACTAGTTTGAAAAAACTTTTTATGTTCATAACTATATAGTTACACTGAAACCAAAACGGTAAATCATCGGTTGGTGTAATTTTAGCAAAGTATATATAAGACATTAGGACTAGTACAATTGATTCGCCCCCTCACCCTAACCCTCTCCCGTAGGGCGAGGGAATTATGTTAAAACCACTCACAAACATTTTCGTTGCAGAGCGAGTCACTAAGGTCTTTCATAATATTAACCCGTGTCATCTCATAAGTCACAGGGGTTATGGAAATCTTGTTATTCCTTACAGCAGCAATGTCTGTTGAGGCATTGTCAGGCTCGTTAATAAGCTCGCCTGCCATCCAGTAATAAACCTTGCCGCGCGGGTCGATTCTTTTTTCGTAAGCGTCGGTAAACATTCTGCTTCCAAGCTCGGTTATTGCAATCCCTGCAATGTCTTCTTTTTCCAACCCGGGAACATTGATGTTCAGAATCGTTCTTGGCGGAATCTTATACGTGTCAAGCTTGTTCAACAGCTCTGCAATAAAAGCTGCTGTAAAATGAAAATCCTCGTACTCGTTTCTCATGCTTGCAAGCGAAGTCGCGATACTCGGATACCCCATCATTGCACCCTCCATTGCGCAGCTTACTGTACCGGAATAAAGTATATCAGCGCCGAGGTTTGGCCCGTGATTAATACCTGTGATGACAAGGTCAGGTTTTTCCTCTTCTGATAGAATTGCGTTTATCGCTAGTTTTACGCAGTCACCCGGGGTACCGGTTGTCATCCAGCAGCGTTTTGCGCCGTATTTCGGGTCGACTTCTTCCACTCTTAGCGGGGTATGAAGCGTTAGCGAATGTCCTGCTGCGCTTCTTTCTCTATCCGGCGCAACTACATAGACGTCATGGCACGGTGCCAGAGCTTCAATAAGCGCGCGGATACCGTTGGACAGAATCCCGTCGTCATTGGAAATAAGAATTTTCATCAAAAAGTCCTCTTCTAAAATTTACACTTCATTATAGCAGCTTTTTGCCGGATTGAAAAGCCAAACCTTCACCCGCATCCGTAACGCTCGCCACAGTCTCGCTAACGGCTGCATTCTCTCCCTGCGGAGCGTGGCAAACACTATTTCACAACCTGCGACTGAACAAGATTAGCGTTAAAGTACTTGTTTGCAACCCTTATAATATCCGAAGCAGTCACTTCATCAACCATTTTGGTGTACTTGTCCAAAAAGTCATAGCCAAATCCGGTCGTTTCAAAAAGCCCGATATTTGAAGCCTTTTCAGAGTTTGTCTCCATCGCGATTACAAACCCGCCTTTGAGTCTGTCTTTTGCGTCCTGAAGCTCGCTGTCTGATACGAACTCCATTTTCAAACGCTCGATTTCCTTCATAATCTTCTTCTTGGAATAATCCAGAGTATCCGGATTTGTTCCGATGTAAGTCATAAATATCCCGCCGAGCATCTTAGGAGAATAGCTCGAACCAAGCTGGTATGCAAGCCCGTCCTGCTCTCTAAGGTTCTTATAAAGCCTTGAGCTTAAGCCGGAGCCAAGGATTGTGTTAATAACTTTGAGCGTCACAAAATCCTTGTGGTTAGAAACGCCGGAAGCCTGCCATCCCATAAACACCCAAGAAGTCTGCAAATCCTTTACAGGCTGCGAAATAGTCTTCGGAGCGTTAAGTTTGGTGACGCGGTATTTTGAGTAATCAAACTTCGGATTTGGCGTGTTGTTCAAAATAGAGCCAAACGCGCTAATCATCTTGTCAGGGTCGACGTTACCTGTGATTGAGACAACCACATTCTTTGAATCAAGAGCTTTGTTGTAGTAGCTAACGACATCCTCTCTTTGAACCTGCGGCAATGATTTTTCAATAATCTTGTTTGAGTGAGAGTAAACACTGTTTTCAAAGATAGCTGTCTTGAAGTTCTCAAGCGCAATATTCATCGGCACATCCCGGCTCTGTTTAATCTTGCTCAAGATTTCAGAGCGTTTTTTCTCCAACTCGTAGTCATCAAAGACCGCGTTGTTAACGATTTCATCAATAATATCCAGTGTTTTGTCGATTTGAGCGGTCGTTGTCTGGACATTGATTACAAAATAATCTTCGCCGCAAGAAGGCTGAATCTGTATCCCGTTCTCATCCAGAATCTGGGCTAACTCCTGCGCAGAATATTTTTTAGTGCCCTTAAGCATTGTGCCTGCCATCAAAGTGCCTTCACCCGCAACGCGTTCTAAAAATTCGCCGCCGCGCGCGATTATGCTCATCGCAATTATGTCGTTGTTTTTGTTTTCGTTAATCAGTAGCGTTGTACCGTTATCAATCGCGTATTTTACCGTCCCGTTGTATTCAGAAACCTTTTGTGCGCTGTGTTTTACCTCTGCTTTTGTTTCCATTTTTTCCATTGATTTTGGAAGCACAATTGAGACCGCGCTTCTGTTCACACCGAGGTATCTCTGCGCAGCAGCCCTGACTTCCTCTGCTGTCACGCGTTTGATATTATCAACATAGGTGTTATAAATTTCAGAGCTGTTTGTAAGCGCCATAATATACCCGAGCTCTGACGAGATATTGGAGGTTGATTCTCTGGAATAATAAGTATCCTGAACAATCATTTTCTTTGCTCTTTCAAGCTCCTCGTCTGTTACCCCGTATTTTTGGATATAGCATATTTCTTCAAAAATCGCTTTTTCGAGTTTGTCCAGGCTTGTAGGGGTGAAGTTTGCGCTTATGTAGAAAATCCCGTCATCACGGAAGCTTCCATTAGAGGCTGAAATTGAATAAGCGAGACCCTTTTGTTCCTTGATATCTCTAAAGAGTTTAGATGATTTTCCGCCACCGAGAACTTCTGCAAGAACATCGAGCGCGTAAGTATCTTTGTCGCAAATGCTTACACCTCTAAACCCAATCATCATGTAGCCTGACTGGGTGTCGGTGTATTCGATTTTGCGTTTCTGGTTTTGAAGCGGGTTTTCTCTTCTGAAATTCTTCTTAACCGGCTTTTTGTATTCCTGATTAAAACAGGCCTGAATCTTAGAAACAGCTTTCGCAGTATCAACATCGCCCACAACAAGGGTTACCATGTTAGAAGGTGCGTAGTAGTTATTAAAATAGTCGAGAATCTCCTCGCGTCTTATTGTTCCGATAATATCCGCAGAGCCAATAACCTTGCGTTTGTAGGGGTGGGTTGTGTACATCATATCATTAAGGTTGTCATAAACCTTTTTTGCCGGTGTGTTGCCGTCTTTTGCAATCTCTTCAAGCACGACTTTACGTTCTTTTTCCAATTCTTTGCGCGGAATCTGCGGGTGAAGAAGCATATCAGAATGCAGTTCCATAGCTGTATCAAAGTATTCGGAAGGAATTGTTATATAGTAGTGCGTGAAATCCTTGCTCGTTGCGGCGTTCACAATTGCACCTTTGGATTCCAGAATCCTGTCCATATCGCCAACAGGATGTGCCTTTGTGCCTTTAAAGAAGAGGTGTTCCAAAAAGTGCGCCACGCCATTATTAGTGTCGGTCTCGTTGACAGAGCCGGTTTTTATCCAGGTATCGATTGTCACAATAGGGTTATTTTTTATCTCGTACACAACAACCGTTTGGCCGTTCGGAAGTTTCTGCACCGTATAATCTGCTGCAAAAGCAGCGGTGCAAACAAGCATAACAAGAACGACCAAAAAATTTTTTAAACTCTTCATAATATATTATCCTCACCAGTTTTCCTAATAATAATATATTTCGGAAAGATTTTCCAGTAGTTAAGGTGTGGGATTTGTACTGAACAGTCTCTGATTGTGATATAATTTTCTTATGAGTAAGATAAGAAAGCTTTATTATTTTGACAAAAACAATACTCAGGAGATGATATCATTTCTGAACAACAGCGCGAATGACACATATATAAACCACATTATGTTCAATCCGCTTATTGCCCTGCACCACCTTATCCCGCTCAGATTCAAGTTTTTGCCGGAATCCTATATTCTCAAAGACAAAAAAGATGTAAAAGGGCTTATAACAGTTGCGCCGTCAAGATGCCCGCAAAAGAAAATGGAAATCCAAAAACTGCTTTTTGAACAAAACTGCTACGAAGCAGGCGGGGAGCTTATCCAGTACGTTGTCTCAAAATACAAAGCAAAAGGCGTGACATCTTTTATTGTTCGGGTTGACGACTACCTCCCGGAGCTTATCAAACTCTTTGTCTCACGCTGCGGATTCAGCCAGCTTTCTTACGAAAAACTCTGGAAAGTCAAACCTGTCCAGTCTCAAGAGTATAACCGAAAGTCATTCCGCCCGTTTAGAAACGCAGACTCGCAAGTTGTTGCAAATCTCTACAACGAGTCTTTGCTCCCGCATTTCAGACTGCTTTTAGGGCGCGACCCGAAAGAGTTTAAAGAGACTGTATTCAAGGGGCTTTCGTATTTTAGCGAGTACAAATTTGTAATTGAAGACCCTAAATCAAAGAACATCACAGGCTACATCTCAATCCAGACAAGCGACAACGAGAACTACATTGTCGACATCATCCAGTCTTCCTGGGTAGAAATCGACATCAACACTGTGATAAGTTTTGCAAGCGCGCAAATCCACAAGCGTAAGAAGAATTTCAACCTCTTCATAAAGACTAAAAAATACACCCAGCTTGCAGAAAAATACGAACAAACCTTTGTTGACAACAAATTTGAATGCGTCCAAACCCAGATAGTTTTAACCAACACATCTGCAAGAATAATCAAGGATTCCGCTCGCAGCGGTGCTTTCACTGTGCTGGGACAATTTTACGGAATCGGGGCTGTAAACTAATGTAACAAATTGTAAATCTTTATCCTAAAATCCTAAAGTTTTAAAAAAAAATGCCGATAACATTAATACAAGAATAAGGGACAAAGGATATGGCAGAATCATTTAACCTAAATCGTTTTTTACAGACCTATAAAACCCAGACCTATGATCCTACCAAGCAGCACGTAGCTGCAGCGGAGAAGATGGAATCGCGTTTGCAGGAAAAAGCTGAAGAGGCAATTCAGGGCAACGGATTTCTGACTCTTACTTTGTCTGAAAAAATAGCAGAACTCGGGATTGGAGAAAGAGTGTTGCAGCAGGTTGCAGACACTGCAACAGGCTTGATTGCGGACATTGTAAATCCAATCGGTGACTATCTGGAAAAATACGAAAACATATTTGACCAGAGAGTTTACAACACCGAAATCCAAAGTTATGCAAAACAGATGTTCTTCGCCTCTCAAGCTATGAGACAGGAAGCTTCTGAAAACACGACCGGACAAAACTTTGTCTATGATATGTAACTCTACTCCTTTTATCTAATAACCTATTGAAAAACTGCCGCTAATTAAATCAACGGCAGTCTTTTTCTTTTTTTAAGACCTATTAAATTATAAAGCTGCTTTTGCTGTTTCTACAACGATAGAGAAAGCTTCTTTGTCATTAACTGCAAGGTCTGCAAGCATTTTTCTGTTAACCTGAATGTTAGCTTTTTTGCAAGCGTTAACAAATCTTGAGTAGCTCATTCCTTGTTCTCTAACAGCTGCGTTAATTCTAACAATCCAGAGTCTGCGCATGTTGCGTTTTGTAGCGCGTCTGTCTCTGTAAGCATATTTAAGAGCCTTCATAACAGCAATGTTAGCTACCTTGAAGATTCTGCTTCTAGCGCCTTTAAAACCTTTAGCAAGCTTTAATATTTTTTTGTGTCTGTTGCGACATACATTTCCACGTTTAATTCTCATTGTTCAACACTCCTATCTAGCATACTTCTTGTAAGGTAACTCTTTTGAAATCAATTTTTCGTGAGTTTCAGAAATCACTACATCTCCGAAAATCTTACGTTTTCTTGATTCTGACTTGTGTTGAAGCAAGTGGCCAATACCTGCATGTCTTCTTGTGATTTTACCGGTGCCAGTAACTTTGTATCTTTTAGCTGCTGCACGATGGGTTTTCATTTTTGGCATTTTGTGTCTCCTTATATAGGTTATTACTATCAAGTCCGAGCAAGGCATACCATAGCACTATACTTCGGCTTATGCATGAATACTATTATAAAAAAGTTTGGGAGTCAAGAATGTTTAAGATATAATAAGCTTATGAATAATTATTTTGAACTTAAAATTTCTATTAATCCTGAAATTGAAGAAATCGTATCAGATATTTTCTTCTCAAACTTCGATTGCGAAGGGGTTGTACTAGCTGAAGAAGCATACAAAGATTTGGAAATGACTTCTACAACACGCGGTACATTGAAAGTTTTTCTAACTTCGTTTCCACAAAATTTAAAAGAAATACTTGATACTGAACGCGAATTTCTTAAATCAAACGGATTAACAGATGACGAACTTGGAAGCTGGGAAATCACACTTGATGAAAAAGAAAAC